>JAVHPO010000140.1:0-19605 GCA_036170635.1 Prolixibacteraceae bacterium
TCGCTTTTTTGAGGTCGAAAACCTGGAACACACCGATAAAGTTCTCGAAAAAGTAACCACTTATACCATTGCTGGATGTTAGAAACTTAGCTTGCTGGTAGTTGTTGTATGAAACCACCATGGAAAGCGAAAATATTTCTAAAATTAAAAAAAGGAATATGTAATGATATCTTAGGATTAACCTGAAAAGATTCCTCATATTTTAACTACAAATGGCTCTTTGGTATAAATACAATTATCGGAGCAAGAAAGAGAATTTATCCACGTTTTTCAGCGCCACACCGGTACCACGGGCTACAGCACGCAGCGGATCTTCTGCAATCCTGAAAGGGATGTTAAACTTTTCATACAGCCTTTTGTCCAGTCCACGCAGCAAAGCCCCGCCACCGGCAAGCCAGATGCCTCTCTTGTAAATATCGGCATAGAGTTCAGGTGGAGTATGTTCCAGGGCATTGGTAATAGCAGTCTCGATTTTTGAAATGGATTTATCCAGACAGTGGGCAATTTCGGTATAGGTAACGTGAACGTCTATTGGCATGGCTGTCATCTGGTTTGGACCCTTTACAATCATGTCTGCCGGTGGTTCGTCCAGTTCAGTCATAGCAGAGCCGACCACGATCTTGATCTCTTCCGCAGTTCTTTCGCCAATTTTGACATTGTGCTGGTGACGCATATGTTCCATAATATCGGCAGTCAGATCATCACCTGCAATCCGGATGGATTTGTTGGTAACGATACCCCCAAGCGAGATAACGGCAATCTCAGTAGTACCTCCACCGATGTCGACTACCATGTTTCCTTCAGGGGCTTCCACATCGAGACCGATTCCTATGGCGGCAGCCATTGGCTCATAAATCATGTAAACATCCCGTCCACCGGCATGTTCAGCTGAGTCCCGTACGGCGCGGATTTCCACTTCCGTGGATCCGGACGGGATACAGATGACCATTTTCAAGGCAGGCGCAAAAAATCTCTTTTTCGGATTGATCATCTTGATCATTCCGCGGATCATCTGTTCAGCAGCGTTAAAGTCGGCAATAACACCATCCCGCAAAGGACGAATGGTTTTCAGGTTGGAGTGCGTTTTACCCTGCATCTGGCGCGCTTTTTCGCCGATGGCCACCAGCTTCTCTGTTTTGGTATCGATGGTTACGACCGATGGCTCATCCACCACAACTTTTCCGTTGTAGATGATGATCGTGTTGGCTGTACCAAGGTCAATCGCAATCTCTTGTGTCAGAAATGAAAAGAAACTCATATTTTTTTATTTTTTTATTGCTAATGTTTAAAATGTCTGAAACCAGTTGTAACCATAGACATTTGATGGTTGTTGCAATAATCGACAGACTCCTTGTCCCTGATGGACCCACCGGGTTGGATGACTGCAGTGATACCTTCGTTGTGGGCAATTTCAACACAATCGGGGAAAGGAAAGAAAGCATCGGATGCCATCACAGCTCCTCCGAGTTCGAAATTGAAAGCCTTGGCTTTTTCGATAGCCTGCTTTAATGCATCGACCCTTGACGTCTGACCTACTCCGCTGGCGAGTAATTGTTTATTTTTTGCCAGTACAATGGTATTAGATTTTGACTGTTTAACCAAACGATTGGCAAACAAAAGATCAGAAATTTCCTCTTTTTTGGGAGAAGTAATTGTGACTGGCTGAAGGTCTGCTTCTGATTCGCTTTTAGAATCACGGTCTTGAACTATTACTCCATTTAGGACGGTTCTATATTGTTGATTTTGAAGATTTTCTGATTTTCTTACCAAATCGATCAGGTTCTTCTTTGATTTGAAAATTTCGAGGGCTTCCTGAGAATATTTTGGCGCAATGATCACTTCAAAGAAGATTTTTGCTGCCTCTTCAGCTGTGGTGCCATCAACTTCCTTGTTGGTAACGAAAATTCCGCCGAAAGCAGAAACTGGATCACCCGCAAGGGCAGCACGGAATGCCTCTGTAACATTGTTGCGCGAGGCGCAACCACAGGCATTGTTGTGTTTCAAAATGGCAAAGGTTGTCTCGGTAAACTCGTCAATCAGGTTCACGGCAGCGTCAATGTCCAGCAGGTTGTTGTAGGAAATCTCCTTACCCTGAAGTTGGTCAAACATTGCTTCGAAGTCGCCAAAGAAAACACCCTTTTGGTGAGGATTTTCACCATATCTGAGCGGTTTTGCCTTGTTAAAGCTCTGGCGGAAACTGTCGGCCGTTTCACCTGCAAAATATTTGAAGATAGCGGTGTCGTAATGGGAAGAGGTAGCGAATGCCTCCGCTGCAAATTGCCTGCGGTCGGCCAGGGAGGTAGCACACGCTTGTTGATTAAGAAGTTCCAGTAATTTGCTGTATTGTCCCTGATGAGAAACAATTACAACATCTTTGTGATTTTTTGCAGCTGCCCTGATCAGGGAGATTCCGCCAATATCTATCTTCTCAATAATATCCTCATCCGGGGCGCCTGATTTGACGGTTGCCTCGAATGGGTAGAGGTCGACTATCACCAGATCAATCTCGGGAATGGCATATTCCAAAAGCTGAGACCTGTCACCTTCGTTTTCCCTGCGGGCCAAAATTCCGCCAAAAACCTTGGGATGAAGTGTCTTGACCCTACCACCCAGAATGGACGGATAGCCGGTTAATTCCTCAACGGCTGTGACCGGAATTTTCAGCTCTTCAATGAACTGTTTTGTTCCTCCGGTAGAGTAGAGCTTTACTCCGGATTTATTCAATTTTTCAACAATCTCCCCCAATCCATCTTTGTAGTATACTGAGATTAAAGCAGACTTTATATTTTTTAAAATACTCATTCTTAATTCCTTAAAAATTTTCCACAAAAGTAATAAAAAATGTTTTAACTTTCGGGTGAAATCAACCAACGTATGTTATTTATAAGGCTGTTTCTGGAAAGTTTTCGTTTTGCGTACAACTCTTTGGTTGTAAATCAACTCAGGACATTTCTCTCACTTTTGGGTATTACAATCGGTATTTTTTGTATCATATCGGTCTTTACTATTATCGATTCCCTTGAGCGGACGATTCGAAACAGCATGGAAAAACTGGGCAGCAATGTGGTTTATGTTCAGAAATGGCCCTGGGCCCCACCTCCGGGCGAAACAGATTATCCATGGTGGAAATATCTGAACAGACCGGTTCCCAAATTAATCGAAACAGCTGAAATCAAAAGGAGATCAAAACTGTCACAGAATGTGGTCTTTTTTCAGGGCTTTAACCGAACCGTTCAATTTGGCACCAACAAAGCTGAAAATGTAACCATACTTGGGGGGTCTTCAGGATTGATAGAGACATGGGGATTAAAAATATCCTATGGCAGACCTTTGTCAGAAGATGAGCTTGATGGTGCCGGCAATCTGGGCATGATGGGTTCAGAACTTGCGGCGCAGCTCTTTCCCGGTAGTACAGCCGTCGGAAGAAATGTTAAAATCCAGGGCTATAGCATATTGATTGTTGGCGTATTCGAAAAAATGGGAGAAGACATGTTCGGTACCAGCATGGACAACAGGGTACTTATCCCTGTCAAATTTGCCCACCGTATGGTAGATCCCAATATGGACGCGGGTCAGAGTATTATTGTTAAAGGAAAGAATGAAATAGTTGCTGCAAGACTAACGGAGGAGTTGGAAGGAATCATGAGATCCATTCACAGAATTAAACCTTCAGAAGAAAATGATTTTGCACTGAACGAGGTTAGTCTGATTTCCGGGCAACTGGAAGGCGTCTTTAAAGTTTTAAATATAGCAGGATGGATTATTGGTGGATTTTCCATTCTGGTGGGCGGTTTTGGAATTGCCAACATCATGTTTGTTTCTGTCAAGGAACGTACCAAAATCATAGGAATTCAGAAGGCAATGGGGGCTAAAAACCGGTTTATCATGCTTGAATTTCTGTTCGAAGCCACCGTTCTGTCGCTAATTGGTGGACTGATCGGCTTAATGCTCATCTATATTGGCACTTATATAGCCAGAGAAAGTCTTGATTTTGAATTTGTGCTGACAGCCGGGAATATTGCCACCGGTTTGATTATCAGCATTTCCATCGGTTTGATTGCAGGTTTGGTGCCAGCCAGATCCGCTTCCAGACTGGATCCGGTAACGGCGATGAATAGCGTCTGAGAAACTCATAACAGCTTTTCAATCTCGTTGGTGAGCTTAATAAACTCTTCAACTGATAGCTGTTCAGGCCGACGGGTAAGGGTGTGGGCATCCAGTTCGTCATAACGGGGCGTAAAACTTTTGATACTGTTTCGCAGCATCTTCCTTCGTTGGTTAAAAGCTTGTTTTACAACTGATTTAAACAATTTTTCGTTACAACCCAGATTGGTTCTGCCATTGGCTGTAAGACGGATTACCGCTGATTTTACTTTCGGCGGTGGATCAAAAACATCTTCATTCACTGTGAAAAGGTATTCAACATTGTACCAGGCCTGAAGCAATATACTCAAAATGCCGTAGGTTTTGCTTCCAGGTCCGTGGCAGATGCGTTCGGCCACCTCTTTCTGAAGCATACCGACTACTTCAGGAATCAACTCTTTGTTGTCCAGTACTTTGAACAGGATCTGAGAAGAGATGTTGTAGGGGAAATTTCCAATCAGCGAAAATGGGGTAGTGGAATAGATGGCCTTTAAATCCATTTGCAGAAAGTCACCCTCTATAATACGTCCTTCCAGTTCAGGAAGATAAGTTTTGAGGTAACTTACAGATTCCCTGTCGATTTCTATAACGGTGGTCTCAAAATTGGTCTTTTGCAACAGAAAACGGGTAAGAACGCCCATTCCCGGACCAACCTCCAAAATTTTGTTGCGATCGCCCATTGTCAGGGCATCAACGATGTCAGCAGCGATCTGATGGTCCCGAAGAAAATGTTGTCCCAGCCCTTTTTTAGCTCTTACCTGCATAAGGAAAATTAAAAATTAAAAATTACAGATTACAAAATGACCTGTAATTCTTGTCAAAGGTATTAAAAAGGGGCAATTCGACACAGATATTTTGGTTACTTTTGCGGCAAACAAAGGCTAGTGTCAAACATTAATTTCGAACTTTTTATTGCCAAAAGGATCTTTTCAGATCGTGATAACAAAAGAAAATTTTCACGTTCGATTATCTCTTTTGCCCTCTTTGGGATTGCATTTGGGGTAATGATTATGATTTTGTCTGTAGCAGTTGTAACGGGTTTTAAGAAAGAAATCCGCGACAAGGTAATTGGTTTTGGCTCGCATATTCAGCTTGTAAATTTTGACTCGAACTCATCGTTCGAAACGGTGCCAGTCAGCAAGAACCAATTGTGGCTGAAGCGTTTGACGAGTCTAGAAGGGATCAAACATGTAGATGTATTCGCTACCAAACCTGGTATCATCAAGACAAATGAAGAGATGATGGGAATGGTACTGAAGGGAGTAGGTGCCGATTTCGACTGGAGCTTTTTTAAGGAAAATCTGGTTACCGGATCGATTTTTGCTGTCAATGATAGTATTTCTACAGACAAAGTGTTGATTTCTAAACAGGTGGCTTCGTTGATGAAATTGAAGGTGGGTGATCCGGTCTATTGCTACTTTCTCAACGACAAAGCGACAGATCAGCGGATGCGGAAATTTTCGGTTTCAGGGATCTACCAGTCAAGCCTGGAGGAGTTTGACCGCCTTTTTGTACTCGCAGACATTCAGCAGGTCAGAAAGTTAAATGGCTGGCAACCTGATGAGATCAGTGGGTTTGAGATCACCATCAATAATTTTGACCAGTTGGATGAAATGACAAAAAAGGTAAAAGGGCTAACCATCCATTATGCTGAACAAGATTCAGTGTTGATGCGGCCGGTAAGCATCACCTCCAAGTATCCGCAAATTTTTGACTGGCTTAATCTGCTTGATATGAATGTGTGGATTATTCTTACCCTCATCATCCTGGTAGCTGGGTTTAACATGGTCTCAGGATTGTTGATTCTTATTCTGGAACGGACTTCCATGATCGGTACCCTCAAAGCAATGGGAAGCAACAACTACAGTATCAGGAAGGTATTTCTTTATCTCTCCTTCTTTTTAATCGGACGTGGAATGTTGTGGGGAAACATTGCAGGCATTGGTCTTTGCTTGCTGCAATCCTATTTTCATATTTTCCGATTGGATCCTACCTCCTATTATTTGGAATATGTGCCTGTTAATCTAAAGATCATTCATCTGTTGATGCTGAATGCCGGAACATTGGTGCTAACACTGTTGATGCTGGTTATTCCCTCCTGGTATGTGTCAAGAATTTCACCTGACAGGGCGCTGCGGTTTGATTAATGGACTGTTTTCTGATATTCCTGTATCAACTTCATTACCTCCTCGGGTTGTACATCATTTATTCCCCTGATTACAATTTTGGATTGTTCGTAAAACGGAGCTCTTTTTGCCAAAGCCGTCTCAATAAACACCATCAACTCTTCCTTGCTTTTCCCGGCTATCAGTGGACGTTCGGTCTTTGATTTGAGCAATCTGCAAGCAAGGGTCTCGTTGTCTGGAGCAAGATAAATGGTTATTCCAGCCTCATTCATCTGATTCATGTTATCAAAAAAGCAGGGGGCTCCACCTCCGGTACCGATGATAATCTCTTCAAATTGAGCGACCTCGTGCAAGGCCTGACGCTCCTTTTCGCGAAAGGCAGCTTCACCATCCTGGGCAAAAATATCGGGAACAGATTTGAAATTTCGCTCTTCGATGTATTTGTCAAGATCGATGAAATTCATCCCCATGAGCGCGGCAACTTTTCGTCCGATGGTCGATTTGCCACATCCCATGTAACCGGTAAGAAAAATTCTCATTACTCAAAGATTATAGTCATCTGATCCGGTTCGCCATCCTTACCGGGTCTGATAATTTCAAATGGGACATCGTCGATCAATTCAATTTCTTCTTGATTAGCAATGGGTTGCTCCTGAATGTCGGTTCCCTCTTCCTCCTTTTCCTCGGCCTCTTCCTCCTCTTCCTTGACAAGTGGTTCAAGTTCAATGATATTCTTTATTTCGAAAGTCGAGATGCGCTTTCCTTTGGCCTTGAAGGATTTGACAGCGATAAATTCTGAAACATCGATAATCTCTTTCTCCCGGTCTTTGTGCGCACCGCCAAATTCTACTTCTAATTGCGGATATTTCTCCCATGTGATGCTGGTCAATTTGTTGTCCGGGAAATCTCCGATAAACCTGCACTGTTTCCCGGCATTCGGTTCTATGTTGAATCTTTTCAGGTAATAGAAATTTTGTTCAGCATCCAAATAGATCACCGAGGCAACCTGATCCGGATCGAATTTGGAGATGGAAAGCATGTTCTTTTCGAAATGGTTCTCCAGATCGTAGGTGAAAAGATGGAAAAATCCCTCCTTGTCGACCACCAGGATCTTGTCGTCACCGGTAAATTCCCCCAGGTATAATCCGCGTCCGTCGGCATTGAGCCTCAGCACATCCTCATCGAACCAGATTTTCCGTCCGCCAAGGGTAGACATGCCCTTTTCCTTGAGGGTAATTTTGTGAATCTCGTTTTTGGAAACCAGGTTTCCCATGGAGGCGCGGCCCTTGATAGCCAATTCGGCCATATTAACCTCATCGATCAGTTTCTTCAGCTTCGGCCGTGGTTTGAAGGTAATGCGCAATACTTCGGCTTCCCCGTTAGGATTGGCGCTGAAATAGAGAATGCGGGAGCCTTCTGTTCCGAGGGTCATGTTGTACTCCTTGTCGCGGGTCACTCCAGTAACAGCAAAACGTTTCATGTAGTTGTTGCCGCCCTTTCCATCCCTGTAAACCAGGTTGTAGATGGTTCGGTCGTTGTTCTTCTCAAAGACAGCCACATGCAGCACATTTTTGCCAATGAAAGCCTTGTCTGAAACCTTTGAAATAAAGTAGGTGCCATCCTTTCTGAAGACGATAATATCATCTATATCAGAGCAATCGCAGATATATTCTGCTTTTTTAAGGGCAGTTCCTACAAACCCTTCCTCCCTGTCGATGTACAATTTCTCGTTGGCTACCACTACCTTAGTGGCTTCGATGTTCTCGAAATTCCTTATCTCGCTTTTTCGTTCGCGTCCCTTGCCAAACTTGGTCTTCAATCTTTCGTACCAGGCAATGGAGTAGGGGATGATGTGTTCGATATGATGTTGGGTCTCGGCGATTTCGTTTTCAATGGAAAGAATTAATTCGTCGGCCTTCAACGTGTTGAATTTCAGAATCCGTCCCATCCGGATCTCCATCAATTTGAGGATATCCTCTTTGGTGATGACCCTTTTAAATCTAGGTTTCCAGGGATCCAGCCGCTTATCAATGTGCGCGACTGCTTCATCCATGTTCCCGGAGTCTTCAAATGCCTTGTCCTTGTAGATTCGTTCTTCTATGAATATTTTCTCAAGGGAGGAGAAGTGCCATTGCTCTTCCAGCTCGCCTTTGTGAATCTCCAACTCCAGCTTCAACAAATCTACGGTGTTGTCAACCGATCTTTTCAGGATTTCACTGATCGGCATGAAGTGAGGCTTGTCGTCCTCGATAATGCAGGAGTTTGGGGAGACTGATACCTCACAATCGGTGAAAGCATAAAGCGCATCGAAAGTCTTGTCTGAACTCGTACCCGGAAGCAGGTGGACGAGAATTTCCACATTGGCAGCGGTATTGTCGTCAATTTTCCGGATCTTGATTTTCCCCTTTTCAAAAGCCTTGATGATCGTTTCGATCACCGATGTGGTGGTCTTCCCAAATGGTATTTCTGTGATAACCAGTGTTTTGTTATCTAATTTTTCGATTTTCGCCCGGATCTTGATAGCCCCGCCGCGCAATCCGTCGTTGTATTTTGATACATCGAGAAATCCACCGGTAGGAAAGTCGGGGAACAATTCAAACGGTTCATTTTTCAGGTGGGCGATGGAGGCATCGATCAATTCAAGAAAATTGTGAGGCAAAATTTTGGAGGCAAGACCTACCGCGATACCTTCTACACCCTGTGCCAGCAACAACGGAAACTTTGCTGGCAGAGTAACTGGTTCCCTGTTCCTTCCGTCGTAGGATTGCTGCCACTTGGTGGTTTTTGGATTGAAAAGGACCTCAAGGGCAAACTTGGAGAGCCGGGCTTCAATGTACCGCGGAGCAGCCGCACCGTCGCCTGTATGGATGTTTCCCCAGTTTCCCTGGCAATCGATAAGCAGATCTTTCTGACCAAGCTGTACCAGTGCATCGCCGATGGAGGCGTCTCCATGGGGGTGGTACATCATGGTTTGTCCGATGATGTTGGCGACCTTGGTATAGCGGCCGTCATCCATCTGTCTCATGGCATGGAGAATCCTGCGCTGAACCGGCTTCAATCCATCGTTGACGTAGGGAACGGCCCGCTCGAGAATGACATAGGAGGCATAATCGAGAAACCAGTTCTGGTACATCGACGAAAGGTAGATGATGTGGTGCAGCTCTTTCTTTTCCCCCTGCGCATTCATGTCCGGCAGCAGGTCATCGGGTAAAAGGTCTCCTTCGTTATCCATTAATGTAATTTTCTTCGTTTAAAGTTTTACACAGAGTTTCACGGAGAAGTCACAGAGTTACACAGAGGAAAATAATTTTTCTCTGTGTAACTCTGTGTTCCCTCTTTCTTCCTCTGTGTAATA
Source organism: Prolixibacteraceae bacterium (assembly GCA_036170635.1). Taxonomy (GTDB): domain Bacteria; phylum Bacteroidota; class Bacteroidia; order Bacteroidales; family Prolixibacteraceae; genus CAINVV01. The sequence goes on from JAVHPO010000140.1 coordinate 9,625, forward strand.
TTTTTCATAACCACTAATCTAGATCTCATCCTTCTCCACATGCAAATTCTCAATGATAAAATCCTGTCTGTCAGGCGTATTCTTGCCCATGTAGAATTCCAGCATTTCGACGATCGATTCATTCTTATTCAGGATTACCGGATCCAGACGGATCTGTTCCCCGATAAAATTCTTGAATTCATCTGGGGATATCTCGCCCAATCCTTTGAACCTGGTTATCTCCATGCCTGTTGCTAGAACCTTGACCGCTGCATCCCTTTCCTGTTCGGAATAACAGTATTCGGTCCTTTTTTTATTCCGTACCCGGAAGAGCGGGGTTTGCAGGATGTACAAATGGCCCCTGCGGATCAGTTCCGGGAAAAATTGCAGAAAGAAGGTAATCAGCAATAACCGGATGTGCATACCATCCACATCGGCATCCGTTGCAATGATCACTTTGTTGTAACGAAGCTCATCGATTCCCTCTTCAATGTTAAGGGCTGCCTGCAAGAGGTTGAACTCCTCATTCTCGTACACTATCTTCTTGGTAAGGCCGTATGAATTCAGCGGTTTGCCACGCAGACTGAAAACCGCCTGGGTATTGACATCCCTTGATTTGGTGATGGAGCCGCTGGCCGAGTCACCCTCTGTGATGAAGATGGAGCTGTTGTCTTTGTTTTCGTGTGGAGTATTGTAATGTAACCGACAATCTCTCAGTTTTTTATTGTGAAGGCTAACTTTTTTTGCCCGTTGCTTGGCCAGTTTCTGTATGCCGGATATGGCCTTTCGTTCCCTTTCCGACTCCTGGATTCTCCGCAACAGCACATCGGCCGTCTGCGGGTTTTTGTGGAGGTAATTTCCAAGCTCTTTTTGGATGAAGTTCATCACAAAATTTCGTACAGATATTCCGTCCGGTGAAATGTCCCTCGATCCCAGCTTGGTTTTGGTTTGTGATTCAAACACCGGTTCTTCCACTTTGATACTGATGGCTGCTACGATGGAGGCCCTGATATCCGAGGCATCGAACTCTTTTTTGTAAAAATCACGGATAGTCTTGATCAGCGCTTCCCTGAACGCGGCAAGGTGCGTACCTCCCTGAACGGTATGCTGACCATTGACAAATGAATAGTAATCCTCGCCGTATTGGTTGCCATGTGTGATAGCGCTTTCAATATCCTCGCCCTTCAGATGAATGATGGGGTAGAGCGGTTCCTGTCCTATATTTTCGTTCAGCAGGTCGTAGAGTCCATTTTTGGAGATGTATTTTTCCCCATTGTAGTTGATAATTAACCCTGCGTTGAGGTAGGTGTAGTTTTTCAACATGGCCACTACATACTCATCGATGTAGTGGTAGGTTTTGAAAATGTCCTCGTCGGGGGTGAATACGACTGTAGTGCCGTTTGGTTCGTCGGTCGGAAGTTCATCATTTTCAGTGACAACATCCCCTCTGGAGAAATCGATCACCTTAACGTTCCCGTCGCGAACAGATTTTATGGAGAAGGCTGTAGAGAGCGCATTAACCGCTTTGATCCCGACCCCATTGAGACCAACTGATTTTTTGAATGCTTTGGAATCATATTTCGCGCCGGTATTCATCCTGGCAGCCACATCCATCAGCTTGCCCAGCGGAATACCCCGGCCAAAGTCACGGACCGAAATCAGCTGATCCGAAACGTGGATGTCGATCTTCTTGCCATTGCCCATCATGAACTCATCGACCGAATTGTCTATCACCTCCTTGAGAAGCACATAGATACCATCGTCGGCCGCTGAGCCGTCTCCGAGTTTGCCAATATACATCCCCGGGCGTTTTCTGATGTGCTCTTTCCAATCGAGCGTACGTATCGAATCTTCAGAATAACCTTGAACCATTCTTAATTGAGTTTGCACAAATATAAAGAAATAAGGGAGCGATTTCTTACGATCGCCCCCTCAGTAATGAACAACTAACGGTTGATAAATAATGCCAAAGGAGGCTTATTTATTTTGAATCTTTGTTCTGCTCAATTTAGCAGGATCATCATTTTTCTGTATTGGAACGATCCTGAAGGAGTATTCATAATTTTTCGCAGGGATAGTATATTCAGGGTGAGTTCTGGCTCCCCAGCTGTCGTCCCCTCCAACTCCCATCATCAGATAGTCGATGTTAAAGGCTGTCAGGTTGCGCTCTTTGACATCACAGGTGTGACGATTGACCACCTCTTTGCCATCGTAGATATGGCCGATGGTACGTACCGGTGATTCGAAATCTTCCATCAGGTTGTGGTGCGCCGTAATGTTGAGGAGTTGGTCACCGATCACCAGGATTCCGGCTCCTTCGTTGTTGGTAAGCGAAGCCCACCGAACATCCGATTTGTTGCCGTTTTCCTGTGGCCTGACATAAGGAAAATATTGATCTTTCACTTTACCCGCATATTTTCCCACGAGCATACTGGTTTTGCGGTCCCAGTAATTCTCAAGCGGTCCGCGGCCGTACCAGGCCAGGTTCTCGAATTCGCGGCCCAACTGCATTTGCATGCCCATGCGGGGAATCTCAGGAAGCTTCTCAGCGCCAGGAGAGAGGCTGTTTTTGACAGAGACGGAACCATCGCCGTACACTTTGTAAACGGTTTCATAGGTTCCGATGGTCTCACCCTTTAATCCGGGAAGGGTAAAGGTGAGCCTTATTTCGGCCTCGTTATCTGATATAGGCGTTACTTTTTTGTCTATCAGTTGCCTGTTGGCGCCGGTTTTTCTCCAAACCAGACAGCGTTTGTCGAGTCCATTGCCGAAATCATTGTCTGTTGGGGCACGCCAGAAGTCAGGTTCCGGCCCTTTTCCATCGGTCAGCATCTCTTTTCCGAAATAGTTCAGCTGATTGATCACTCCTTTGACCAGATCAAACTGAATCTTGAAATTGGCCCCGGAAAGGATGGCTGTTTCCGCTTTTTGTTCCACCGTCACTTTCCCGGTAGGTTGAACGGAAGTTGCCGGTTTGGAAACAGGCAGTGCAAATTGTTCGTAGGCAACAATGTGGCCTTTTGGAACCAGGTCGGTAGCCTGTAACGATTTGGCCTCGAAGATGATGAAATACTCTTTGCCGGGTTCGGGTACAATATTCACCGGAACTTGGAACTCCTTCATTGACCCTGGTTGAACTTTCATTACGGGTATTTCACCTTTTTTTACGAGGACTCCATCTGCTTCAACGCGCCAACTGAAATTGAAAATATTAAGGTCGGTAAAGATAAACTTGTTAACAATGGTATAAATTCCCTGTGAAGGATCAATCTGCTTAAAGCCAATGTTTTGATAAACTTTTTTTACCTCATAAAGAGATGCTTTCGGATTACGGTCGGGGTTTACAACACCGTTGCAGCAAAAATTTCCATCGGAGACAACATCCTTCGGACCAAAATCACCTCCGTAGGCCCAGAATGATTCTCCCTTGGCGTTCTTTGTGAGTAGTCCCTGATCTACCCAATCCCAGATACATCCGCCCTGTAGCATCTCGTTTTGTTCAATTGCATCCCAGTAATCCTGGAAATTACCAACGCTGTTTCCCATGGCATGGGCGTATTCGCACATGATGAGCGGGCGGTCATTGTGGCTCTTGGCGTAGTTTATGATGTTGGGGATTCTGCTGTACATTGGGCATACTATGTCGGTATGCGCCTTTTGCCCGGCTTGCTCGTACTGCACCGGACGGGTAGAATCAAAACCTTTGATATAGGCATAGGTCTTTTCGAAATTGGTACCATCTCCAGCCTCATTGCCGAGCGACCAGATAATCACTGAGGGATGGTTCTTGTCGCGCTCAACCATATTTCTGGTCCGGAAAAGATGTGCGTCAAACCAGGTGGAATCTTTGGCAAGGGAAGCCTTACCATAGCCCATCCCGTGCGATTCGATGTTGGCTTCATCGATAAGGAACATGCCGTATTGGTCGCACAGTTCGTACCAAAGCTCCGGCTCGGGGTAGTGGCAGGTCCTGACGGTATTGATGTTGAATTGCTTCATCAGGGAGAGGTCTTTGATCATAGTCGCCCTGTCCTGGACATGCCCATTCACTTCATGGTGTTCGTGCATGTTCACCCCTTTGACATAAATCTTCCGGCCATTGACGCATAGAAGTCCGTTTTTGATCTCCACCTTTCGGAATCCAACTTTGCAGCCCTCCGTTTCCAGGATATTGCCTTTTTCATCTTTCAGGGTGATAATCAGTTGATAAAGGTTAGGCGTTTCATTAGTCCAAGTCAGGACTTTCGGAATGGTGGCGCCAAATTTTAGGGTATTGCTGTTGGATTCACAAACAAGTTTGGCGCCCTGTTTGAAGAGCTCCTTGCCATCTTTTACCAATTTGGCTTCGACATTGACCGTTGGCTTGCCTTGGGAAAGGTTGCGTATGTTGAGGTCGAGACTGTAAAGTCCGTTCACATATTTATCATCCAGCGAGGCTACACTCCTGAAGTCGAACAGGTGAACCGGATTTTTTGCCAGTAGATAAACATCCCTGGTGATGCCGCTCATTCTGAAAAAATCCTGGTCTTCGAGGTAGGAACCATCGCACCATCTGAAAATCTGGACAGCCAATAGATTCTTTCCCTCCTTCAGGTATTTGGTCACATTGAACTCGGCAGGGGTTTTGCTGTCCTCGCTGTAACCAACCCGCTGGCCATTCACCCAAACGTAATAGGCTGAGCCGGCTGCACTGAAGTGCAAAATAATCTCTTTCCCTTTCCATGAGGCCGGTGTCGCAAACTGCAACCTATAAGAACCAACAGGATTATGATCGCCCTGAATAAAAGGAGGCGCCACCGGATAAGGATAGGTGATGTTTGTATAAATAGGATAGTCGTAGCCTTTTAACTCCCAGTTGGAAGGGACATCAATCAAATCCCATTTTGCATCATCAAAACCGGGTTTGAAAAAACCTTCGGGTCTCAGGGATGGATGGTTCACCAGGCTAAATTTCCATTTGCCATTGAGGCACTGGTAGTAAGGAGAAGTGGTGAGATCGTTGACTGCTACTTTTGCCTCCTTGTCATAGGGTACAAAGGTAGCATGGGCCGGTTCGCGATTGATTTGGCTGATGCGTTGATTCTCCCAGGCGTGGTTGTACTCATCTTCAGTCAGCTGTGAAGAGGTTTGACCAGTAGCGCACCATGCAGCCATTAAAAGGATAAAAATAAAGGGAAAGATCTTTCTCATTTTTGATTCAGTTTAAAATTAAAATGGTAGCTTCCGGCTGAAAGTGAAAGCTTCGATGATTTTTTGTCAGTAGAAATTATTTTGATAAACTGATTGGATTCAATAGGTTGGTTACCCTCTTTTATTTTTTGAACCGGCAGCATAAGGGTAGCGTTGCTGTTGGCCGGAACGGTCACAAAATAGTCAATTTTTTCATTCGATTTTACCCATTTTGACAAAATTAAGCCATAGGGCCCAATGTGTGATGCTTCAAAATGGGTCAACCCCTTCACGAAATGGGGTTCGAGCAGGATATTTTTAAAACCTGGCAGAATAGGATCCGGCTTAATGCCTCCCAAAGCCTTGTAGAACCAGGCACTAATCTCTCCAAACATGATGTGATTCAATGATATATCCGATTTTGCATCGATTGGCCAGTTCTCATACAAGGTGGTAGCTCCGTTTACCATCCACCAACCCCATGAAGGGAAAGTCTCCTGCGCGGCAACTTTGTAAGCAACTTCTGCATATCCGTTTTCGCTCAGGGCATTCAAAAGCGCTTTGGTTCCCAACAGGCCTACATCCAGGTGAAAAAGATCGGCCTCCATTCGTTTGGCTAGATTGGCAGAGACCAGAGGTTTCAACTCTTCAGGTACTACTCCCCAGAACAGTGGTGCGGCAAGTTCTGTCTGTAATCCGGTGGCATAGATTCCGGTCGTATCGTTCAGAAATTTTTTATTGATAGCCAGTTTGATCTTTTCGGCCAATGCCGAATATTTTTCGAAATCCTCCTGTTTGCCAAGCATTTGAGCTGTTTTGGCCAATATGTTGGCATCAGCATAATAGTAACAGGAGGAGGTGAGCTCTTTGCTTGCCTTTGATTTGACCGGAATCCAGTCGCCCAGGCCCCAGTTCGTCAAATTCTCCGGACTGATCCGGTCAATGTAGTCAACATATCTTTTGATGTTGTCGTAAGTCTGCTTCAACAGTCGGTTATCGCCGTAAAACTGGTAAATGTTCCATGGAATGATTGCTAGGGAACTGGTCCAGTCGGGACCATTGGCCCAGTCGTATCCCCATCCCGAGGTGGGTATGATGTTCGGAAGAACACCGTTGGGTTGTTGCTCATCGCGGTGATCGGCCAGCCATTTTTCGTAGACCGTGATGCCGTCGAAATTGTACAATCCGGTTTCTACAGCGATCTGTCCATCGCCGGTCCAGCCGTTTTTCTCCCTTTGCGGGCAGTCGGTAGGATAACCATACAGATTGGAAAGGTAAGAGTTGTTGGCGGCCATCCATATTTTGTTTAGGGTTGGATTGGAACTCTCAATTTTTCCTGCCGGAGGAACGTCACTGTGCATAAATAGTCCAACCAGGCTGCTTTGGTTCAATTCGATGGGTTTACTTGAGGAAATTTCGATGTATTGAAATCCTTTGTAATTGAAGTGGGGAGAGAATGACTCTTCGGCGCCACCTTTCAGGATGTAAATGTCTGTTCCAAACGGATCTTTGTTATCTGTTGGGCGGTAATGAACCGAAATGTTCGATTGATCGACCCGGCCGTTGTCAAATATCCGCTCGCCGTGTTTAACGATCAGTTTCGTATCCGGAAGGCCCTTAACGGTCAGTTTGCTCACTCCTGCAATATTGCGTCCCAGATTGAAGACATAAAGCGTGTCGCTGAATTTCCTGAAGGATGTTGCATTTATCTCTTCTGTAGCCCGGATGGGTTGTAGCTGCTGTGAGACAATATTTTGAGTAGGAGCGGCAGTCAGTTTGGCGTTGGTCCATTTGGAATCATTGAATCCATTCATGTTCCAACCTGTCTGTTCCAGATTTGCGTCCTGGTGTTCACCGGTATAAATGCTGTTGAAGATTACAGGACCCATCGACGTTTTCCAGCTCGTTCCGGAAGAGATGGTTTGGACTGTGCCATCCTGGTAAGTGATACGGAGATCCATGCAAAATTTTGGTCGGGCTCGCCATGGTGCCTTGTCGAAATACCATACGGCAGTCGATTGATGGTTGAACCAACCATTGCCCAAAAGTATGCCGAGGGTATTTTTGCCACCAACCAGGTATGCTGTCACATCATGGGTAACGTAGAGCGTACGGCGGTCAAAACGGGTGTACATCGGGTCTAGCCGATGATCTCCGATTTTTTTCCCGTTGACATAGAGTTCAAATAGTCCGCCGACAGCCACATAAGCCCGGGCTGAGACAACTTTTTTCGTTACATCAATCTCCTGGCGGAAGTAGGGGGCAGGTTTCAAAGCGATATCCCTGGAGTCGGTGATCCAGGCGCCATGCCAATTTTTCACCTCCATCATGCCAGTTTCAAAGGAGGCTACCTGACTATCGCTGTTTGGCTTCTCTTCCCGGTCCCAGCTCTTTACCTGCCAGAAATATTTGGTGTATGGAAGTAATTCCGATCCTGAATATGTTATAAGTATGCTGTCAGACAATATTTTACCGGTATCCCAGATTGCTCCGCTACCATTGGCTACCGCGATTGAGTCTGTCCCCACAATGATTTGATAGGCGGTCTGTTTGGCTCCCATTCGTGGATCATTCTGTTGCCAGGACAATCTCGGATTGGGCACGTCAATTCCCAGTGGATTGACCAGATGTTCGCACTGAAGATTGATAGGAATGGGCTGTGCCCCCAATTTCAGGGCAAGGATGGTAAGTAGTAAGAAGTTGAATTTCATTAGAATATAACAAAAATGTGAAAAATTTCGCTTTTATAAATAGCCACTGGCTTCAGCCAGTGGTGGCTATTAATGAACCTCCAATATCACCGACTCCAGAGGCTTCAGGTTTAGCTTAATTTTACCGGTATGTTTCTCTACCAGAAGCTGAAAGTTGTTGTCACTATTCAGATGGTCAGTCAGCACATAGGTTCCATCTTTTAGGTTCCATTGACGGATGAGGTCAGTTGGCAAAAGAAGGTCAAATGCATTCGCGCGGTCTGCGTCGAATCCAGCCACTATCACCAATTTTTGGTTGAGGCTCCAGCGGGCAAAGGAGAATATTTTGTCGGAATAGCCGACAGATTTTTCCCTGTTCAAGGTTTGTAATTCCTGGTATTTTCCCATCAAAGCAGGGGAGGTAATGGTGAAGTTAAGCAAACGTTTGTAAAACGCGCGAAGAGACTTCTCTTCTTTCGAAAGCTTACCTCCATCGAAAGCGCCACCGTTCATCCAGCGCTGGTGTGCAGGGACTCCAATGTAATCAAAAATAGAGGTCCGGGATGGTTTCCCAAATCCTGCATTTTCTGCACCCTTCTCACCAACTTCCTGACCGAAATAGAGCAAAGTGGGAGAGGTGCTGATGGTGGCAGATACCACCATAGCCGGTTTTCCTTTGGCTGCATTGCCCGCAAATTCCGGACTTGCGAGACGTTGTTCGTCGTGGTTCTCCAGAAAATGCATCATGTGGTGTTCGACATCGGCCAGGTTTGACTGGACTTTGACCAACCGGTCGGCAGGAGCTTTCCCCTGTATTATTTTTTTCAGTGTGTCGTAAAAGGCAACCTTATCGTAGAGATAATCCATTTTCCCGATGTGAATATAGGAATGGACAAGTGATGGATTGTACACCTCAGCTACCAATGTGGTTTTTGGATACTCTTTTTTGATGGTGCTGTTCAGGTAGCTCCAAAACTCAACAGGTACCATCTCGGCAATGTCGAACCTGAAACCATCTACCCCCTTTTTCAGCCAAAACAGGCAGATATCCCTGAATTTCATCCAGCTATCCGGAACGGTTTTTCCTTGCCAGAAGGCATAATGATCAAGGGTCGCTTTGTTGTCATAGCCATCTGGCAGGGATTCGAAATCATTGGTACCGTCTGGTCTTACGCCATAATTGATTTTGACAGTTTCATACCAGTCATCTGCCTTGGGTTGTGCAAGTCTGGAACCGTTACCGGTCCATTTGGCAGGATTTTCATCAAATTTTCCATCCGCCATGGGATTTGGTGAACCACCAAGAGGCTTTTCAGTTAAAACAGGCACTTTAAATGATTCTCCCGGCAGGTAGTAAAAATTGTTGTTGCGGGCATAGACAACACTTTTGTCGTCAGTCTCCCCAAAGTCTTTTATTCCGGCCGGTTTCGTGATGGAGTGGTAATTACGGGCTACATGATTAGGCACGATATCAATGATAACCTTTAATCCTTGATCATGGGTACGCTGAACAAGGGACTGAAACTCCACCATTCTTTTGGACGGGTCGACGGCAAGATCAGGATCTACGCTGTAATAATCCTTAACGGCATAAGGTGAACCAGCCCGGCCTTTTACCACATCAGGGTCGTCGTTGGAAATGCCGTATGCAGTATAATCCCGGATCACATCATGGTGAAGGACACCTGTGAACCAGATGTGTGTAACGCCCAGCGCTTTTATCTCTTTGAGAGCTTTCGGGGTGAAATCTTTGAACTTGCCAACCCCATTCTCTTCGATGGTGCCCCAGGGTTTGTTGGTGGTATTGATATTCCCGAAAAGTCGGGTAAAGACCTGATATATTACTATTTTGTGGTTAGAACTATCATTCGGGGCTAAGGTCTTTTGGTCAATAGGGTCGATCTTGAAACCAAAACATAAGAGGATCAACAGAAAGAGAAATGACCTGAAAAGATATTGCATGATTGTTAGAATTAAAAATTAAACAAGCGGAACCCCTGCTGTACCAGCAGCTTCAAGCAAAGGTAAATATTAAGTTATTATCTTTGCATGATGAGCAGGAAAGTGATCAACTTTTTAGACAACATCGACCGGAAAGATTATCGGCCAAAGTTTGGCGGACTGGAGATTCTTAAATATCTCG
>JAVHPO010000141.1:0-4993 GCA_036170635.1 Prolixibacteraceae bacterium
AGCTGTCTTTTTGGCGCAGGCTACAGGTACTCCGCTCAACCTTTCTCACCAAATTACACTTTTGATGGTTTTGCTGATCACCTCCAAGGGTGCTGCAGGGGTAACCGGGAGTGGCTTTATCACCCTGGCAGCAGTTTTGCCCATTGTTGGAACAGTTCCGGTGGCCGCGCTGGCTTTGATTTTAGGTATTGATCGCTTCATGAGCGAAGCGCGGGCTATCACTAATTTGATTGGTAATGCAGTGGCAACTATAGTGGTTGCAAAATGGGAAAAAGAGATCGATATGACAGTGGCAATGGAGTCAATCGGCTAGATTGTATTATCACGTGCAATTGATTTATATCCAATACAATACCTCTCTTTTGAAACATTTCTGACGGGGTGACTCTGAGTGACCCCGTCAGTTGTTTGCTAAAACTTCTTTTAAAGATCAATTTCTTCCGTCTGCCCTTCGACTTCGCTCAGGGACCGCTGGCTCAGTGACAGGAGCATGGGAGTCGCACTCACCCCCTCTCCCAGTCTCCCAGTCTCCCCCTCTTTTCTACTTGATCTCCGCTCCGTCATTGATCGCCTCTCCTGGCTCAACAAAAACCAGTTTCCCCTCTTTGTTCTCGGCCATCAGTATCATCCCCTGTGAGTCGATGCCTTTGAGATTTTTGGGGGCAAGGTTCACCAGAATAGAGACCCGCTGACCGATGATCTGCTCAGGTTCGTAATGTTCAGCAATCCCGGATACGACCGTACGCTGATCGATACCGGTGTTGATGGTAAGCTTCAGCAATTTCTTTGTTTTGGCCACTTTTTCTGCTGCAACAATGGTACCGGTTCGGATATCCATCTTCGCGAAATCATCGTATTCGATGTGTGGTTTAGCAGGGGCAACAGTTGCCTGTTCCAGCTCGTTCGATTTCTTGGTGGCCAGCAGTTTGTCAACCTGACGCTGGATGGCATCATCTTCGATCTTTTCGAAGAGTAATTCCGGCGTGTTGACGCGGTGTCCGGCTTTGAGCAAATCCCTATTTCCCAGTTCACTCCACGGTAATTTCCCCAGATTCAGGAAGGTGCGGAGCTTGTTCATGGTGCATGGAAGGAACGGTTCGAAGGCAATGGTGAGGTTGGCAGTGATCTGCAGACAGATGTGCATCACGGTTTTTACCCGCTCCGGATCGGTTTTACTGACGATCCAGGGCTCCATGTCGGCGAGGTATTTGTTGCCCAGACGGGCCATCTCCATGGTCAGCCGCAAGGCCTCGCGAAAATGGAAGGTGTCGAGCGCCTTTTCGATATCCGATTTCAACTGAACAAGTGTCGCCAGGGCCTCCTCGTCCCGGAGTTCAAGCTTCCCGGCTACGGGAACGACACCTTCGTAGTATTTGTTGGTGAGTACCAGCACCCTGTTGACAAAGTTGCCGAGGATGGCCACCAACTCGCTGTTGTTGCGGGCCTGAAAATCCTTCCATGTAAAATCGTTGTCCTTGGTCTCAGGGGCATTCGCGGTGAGGGTATATTTCAACACATCCTCCTTACCGGGAAACTCTTCGAGGTATTCGTGCAACCAGACGGCCCAGTTTCGCGAGGTTGAGATCTTGTCACCCTCGAGGTTGAGGAACTCGTTGGCCGGCACATTGTCGGGAAGGTTGTAAGTACCTTCGGCTTTGAGAATGACAGGGAAGATGATGCAGTGAAAGACGATGTTGTCTTTGCCAATAAAATGGAGAAGCCTGGTTTCGGGATCTTTCCAATATTTTTCCCAATCGGGAGTAAGCTCTTTCGTAGCCGAGATGTAGCCGATGGGGGCATCGAACCAAACGTAGAGCACCTTCCCTTCGGCGCCTTCGATCGGAACGGGAACACCCCAATCCAAATCCCTGGTGACCGCACGGGGGTTGAGTCCGCCATCTATCCACGACTTGCATTGCCCGTACACATTAGGCTTCCACTCTTTGTGACCCTCGAGGATCCACTCCTTCAGCCAGGGTTCGTATTTGTCGAGGGGCAAGTACCAGTGTTTGGTCTCCTTCATCACGGGTATGTTGCCGCTGAGAACCGATTTGGGATTGATCAGATCTGTTGCATTCAACGAGGTTCCACAGCTTTCGCATTGGTCGCCGTATGCCTTTTCGAAGCCGCATTTCGGACAGGTTCCGGTAACGTAGCGGTCGGCCAGGAATTGACCGGCTTCCTCATCAAAAAACTGACCGGAAGTCTGCTCAACAAATTCCCCTTTGTCATATAGGGTTTTGAATATTTCGGAGGCTGTTTCGTGGTGAATCTTTGAACTTGTTCGGGAGTAAACATCGAAGGAGATGCCGAATTTTTCAAACGAATCCTTGATCATTCCGTGGTATTTGTCGACGATTGCCTGCGGGGTGGTTCCCTCCTTTTTGGCCTTGAGGGTAATGGGAACGCCATGTTCGTCGGAACCGCCGATGAAGAGGACATCCTCACCCTTCAGCCGGAGGTAACGGGCAAAAATATCGGCAGGTACATAGACGCCCGCCAGGTGACCGATGTGTACCGGACCATTGGCATAAGGTAAGGCGGAGGTAATCAGTGTTCTCTTGAAATTGCTCATTCGATGATGTATCTATTGCTGAATTACAAACAGCTTGCAAAGATAGGAAATCAGGTTCATTTAATGAAAAGATTCAATGGCACACTATGAATAGCCTCCAGCTTTAGCTGGAGGACAATGGGTGCAAATAATGCAGGGCTTTAGCCCAATATAATTTGGCTAAAGCCCTGCAATATCCGGAATCTATCCATTCCTCCAGCTGAAGCTGGAGGCTATTGATATCAATTTAACCAAATTAGAATGTCAAAACCTTGTCGCAGTCAATCACCCAATCGGCCAGAAAATTCATGGTTGATTTGTTGGCCCCATCGAAATAGGGGTGGTTCTTGTAGATGCCGCAGCGCGCCATGCAGGTGCCGCACACCTCAACCGCCACTCCTTTTGCAATCAATTCGCGCAACATTTCCGACAAATCCTGGTCGTAGCCCTCAGGCTTTTTGCATGCATCTCTGGCCAGGTCTACGGCATCGTTCATCAGGAAAATCCCGACTTCGATTCCCTTTTTTCTCAGCGCTTCGGCGAGACGGAGCCCGTTCCAGGTAACATCGGTCTGGTCGTAAGGCTCACGATTGAAGATCATTACAATTTTTTGCATGTTTTGAGTTTAAAATTAAACCTTGCTATTACTAACTATCTTATAATGATTTTATTAAATCCTTTAATGTATTGAAAAGAGCGGTCACTTCATGGTAAAGCTCCTGGTTAGAAGTCACGGCCTTAAGCATGATCTCCATGTTCATCGTTGAAATTACAGTGCTGCCATTTTCTTCATAAATTGCCAGCTTGCAGGGCATAAAAATGGCAAAGTGCGGAAAATCAGTGAGCATTGTTGCTGCAGTTTTTGCCTGGCAAATTTCATAGATATAAACTTTCCGCTTTATTGGAAATCCCTTGCTCTCGACTATTTCATGATAAATGTAAGTGTGAAGCAATGCGAATTTGCTTTGCTCACATGCTGAGGGTACCCTTTCTGCTATTCTTCCGATTGATTGATTGCTAATAATTTTGTATGTAAACATTTCAATCATTTTTTCCGCTGGCATCAGCGACTGCATGATTTTTTGAAGCATATTCTTATTTGTTAAAAAGTTAATACAATTTTGTTTTTACGTACCAGTTCATACAGATCGGCAAGGGAAGATAACTTGCATACCAATAGAATCATATGTTTCTTCATAGATTGATGATTTAATTTACAATGAGAGTTTTTTGACAGCGTTGACAAGCACTTCGATGGCAAAATCGATTTCTACCTCCGTTGTCCTTTTCCCCGTTGAAATCCGCACAGTTGCAACGGCAGTTCTGAAATCGAGATTCATCGCATGAAGGACAGAAGAAATAGTTGTTTCGCCTGAATGACAGGCAGAACCGGTAGAAATTAAAACATCGCTGCTGATGAAAGAGGCTAATGCGTGTGCACTGATGTTGTCAAAAGCCAAACTCAGCGTATTAGGCAGGCAATTGGCCTGATTACCGTTTATGTGAACTTTATTGCCGAGACAGGACACCAAACCATCAAGCAGTCTATCTCGAGAAAGTTGCATATTGAGCTGATTCCGTTTGAAATCGCGCAACGCTACGTCACAGGCTTTCCCAAGTCCGACGGAGTAAATGACATTTTCGGTGCCGGGGCGAATGCCTTTTTCCTGTCCTGCGCCATGCATCAGATTTTCGATCCGCGTTCCCTTCCGGATGTACAATGCGCCAATACCTTTGGGTGCATACAATTTATGCCCGGCAATGGTCAGCAGGTCTACCCCAAGTTTATTGACATCCGTTTCTATTTTCCCTGCCGACTGAGATGCATCGGTATGCAAAGCAATATTTTTGTGCCGGGCAATTGACCCGATTTCACGAATGGGCTGTATTGTTCCAACTTCGTTGTTGGCGTGCATGATCGTAATCAGCACCGTATCCGGACGAATAGCCTCTTTTACCTTTTCAGGATCAATCCTTCCATTTTGATCGACAGGAAGATATGTGATCTCGAACCCTTGAGAACTTAGGTATTTGCAGACTTCTATTACCGCGGGGTGTTCGATGGCCGAGGTAATAATGTGCCGACCTTTATCGCTGTTTGCCCAGGCAATTCCTTTAATGGCCAGGTTGTTTGATTCGGTTGCGCAACTGGTGAAGACTATTTCTTCCGGATTGCAGTTGATCATTTTTGCAACCTGGCTCCTGGCTTTTTCTACGGCTTCTTTATTACTTCTTCCGATTGAGTAAGAGCTGGAAGGATTTCCATAGAAAGAGTCAATAAATGGAATCATTTCTTTTACAACCTCCGGATCAATGGGGGTTGTTGCATTGTAATCGAGGTAAACAGGATGTTTCATGCAGAATAGGAAATTTTAATTGGACATGGTTTGTTTGATTTTCCACTCAGGATAACCTTCATCCAGTCTGCGAACCTGGTAT
>JAVHPO010000141.1:5003-19467 GCA_036170635.1 Prolixibacteraceae bacterium
TTCAATCAGGATAGTTTTGTGCTCCCCGCTTAAGTGGCTGCTAAGTTCTTTAGCGGTTACAATTCCGCCAACACCGCCTCCAAGAATTATAATTGTTTTCATTTTAGTTGATTTTGAGCACTTAGTTATTTGTTTCTAATTGTTTCATTTTCCACTCAGGATAACCTTCATCCAGTCTGCGAACCTGGTATCCCTGTTCTTTCAGAAATTTTACGGCTTCGTCGGCCAGCACGCAAAACGGTCCGCGACAATAGGCGATAATCTCTTTATCTGGGAGGATATTTTTTAAATTAGCCATGAGCTCGTTCATGGGGATCGAAATAGCCCCGGTGATATGCCCGAATTCATACTCAACAGTAGGACGAACATCCAGCAACAACACATTTCCGCCTTCAACCATCTGTTCCAGTTCACCAAGACTTACCGCATTCTGAGAATTATTGTCTTTCCTTTGGCGGCTCATAATCCTTTCCAACTCGGCAATTTCCTGCGATGCATAGCGAATAATATGCTGATAAACTAACAAAAAATCATCGTTGATCAAAGAGTAAAACACGTATTGCTTTTCTTTTCTGTGCTTTACAATGTTGTTATTCTTCAAAACCTGAAGGTGCTGAGAGGCATTGGCAAAAGTCAGGTTGGTCGTTTGTACGATGCCTTCAACGCTTTTTTCACCCTGAGAAAGCATTTCGATGATTTCCAATCGTGATGGATTCGAGACGGCTTTGAGCATTTTGGCCAGCCCATCATACATGGCATTTTTAAATTCGCGACCTTTCATCTTTGAATTGCATTAAAATGACCAGGCGAATATAGAAAATATATTCAAGCATTCAATATATTTCTTGAATGTTTCAATAAAACGTGTAAACTGATTCGCTTATGCAAAATTACTATGACTCACAATGGTCGCAACTACATTCTTTTCCCTTCGCTTTTTCGAAAGCCTCTTTCCCTTCGGAAACAGAAAAGTAAATTAATCCGGCTGCTCCAATTACATCGGCATAAACAAATCCGGTAAGCTCGTAAATAAGGCTGGATGCAAGCAATACCAGCGACATGTAAACACAAACTTTTGTGCAGTTGGCATCGGCCACAATGGGATCAGAATGAAGCAATCTGCCAATTTTCTTCTTGGCATTCATCAGCCATACCATCACCGCGACCGAGATCAATGCGATCACTATTCCCCAAAAAGTTGTTTCGGGTTTGTGGTGGTTGATCAGGTTAATTACGACACCTGCCAATAATCCAGCCGATAAAAGATAGAAAGCAGTCCCGGTTATTTTAAGCGCTTTGATTTCGATAGTGCTTCTTGGACTGGCCGGATATTTCCTGATGCGAAAAATCATTACTGCAATTCCGATACCGGACATCACTTCAATAAAACTATCGACACCAAATCCAAACAAAGCAAGGGTTTCATCCTGAAAACCCATAAGCATGGAGATTACCCCTTCAAGAATATTGTAGAATATGGTAAAAAGGCTTAACAGATAAGCACTTCTATACAATTTTGAATCGCACTGTTCCATGACCTAATTTAAGCAAAATGTAACTTCCTTTCGAACAAAAATCGAAATTTGTCAGCATTCATCTTTTTTTTTCGGAATACAATGTTTAATAACGAATAAAGGAGCGATTTTGGCCCATACTTTTGGATTGCAGACTGCCGGCAGATCAAAAAGGAACACTATATTTGTTTCAACTATATTAATTAACAGCTGACGCGATAACAATCTACCGAATGACAAATTTTGACAGCATAATATTGGGAATTGTTGAAGGATTGACGGAATTCCTCCCAATCTCCTCCACCGGGCATATGATTATGGCCCAGAACGTAATGAAAATCTCGGGGGAATTTGTGAAAACCTTTGAAATTGCCATTCAACTCGGAGCAATCATGGCCATCGTCATGATGTACGCACAGCGATTTTTACAAAGCTTTACAATCTATCTGAAACTGGGTGTCGCTTTTGTTCCTACCGGGATTATCGGCTACCTGGCTTATAAAACTATCAAGATGTACCTCTTTAATCCCTATGTAGTGGGTGTGGCGCTGGTGATCGGGGGCATCATCCTGGTGCTGATCGATAAAAAAGTGGTATCACGTGAAAGCAAAACGCTGGATCTGGAGTCTATCTCCTACCGAAGGTCCTTTCTGATCGGCCTGATCCAATGCATCTCCATGATTCCGGGCGTTTCCAGGGCAGCCGCTACGATTATTGGCGGGGTTTTCAATGGTCTCGATAAGAAGCAAGCCATGGAATTTTCGTTTCTGTTGGCCGTGCCCACCATGTTCGCGGCTACCGGATACGAACTCATCAAAACGCCCATTACCTTTACCTCACACGAATACACACTGCTGGCCATCGGATTGCTAGTTGCTTTCATCTCAGCATGGGCCGCGGTAAAGGTATTTATCAAGCTTGTCGAAAATTACGGATTCAAATATTTCGGATACTACCGGATAGTTATTGGGTTGCTGTTTTTGTTGTTTATTCGGTTTTAAGCGCTAAACAACAAACTACAAGTGGACCGGCGACATGGATGGTCTCTATTCCAATGTGGCCACATGGTTTTTAAAGATGTTCCTCGACAAAACCGAAAACCCGAAGTCAGATGCATCCATCCATTTTACCCCGATGGCCGGCCATTGTGAAGAGTGGAGCGATGAGGATGTGCTGGTGATGGTTGGGGAAAAAGGTGGAGGGGAAATCTACGGCCAAATAAGATTATAAATCCTGTTTTGAATTGTATATTTGTAAAAACAAAAATTATGTTTGCAGTTAATGGCATATATGATGGGAAAGTAGTGAAGATTACCGATAAAATTACCGAAAAGAAAAGCTACAAATTTGTTGTGACCTTTCTTGAGGAATTATCTGACAATGAACTTCGTGAATTTTCAGCCCAAACAGATGGCCTGGGCTTTTTAGAGGATCCAAGAGAAGATATTTATCAGGATTATTTAAAGGCAAAAGGTTAAAAAGATGTAGATCGGATTGTCACTATTAAGAAAGAGGATAAAATTGCCAATCTAGGCAAACTTTCTGCTAACGAACTACTTAAATTCAAACAAATACTACAGGAGATAATTCAGTAGCCATATAAAAGATTACAAATCTCCTGTTGGTCAGGAGAGATAGAGATCTGCCATGACGCTATCTCAGAGTGAGATTAAGAAATGAGGATTGTACTCACTATACCAACTCTTTCGAAATTAAAAATCTAATAGTATGAGAAAATCTATTCTATTTTCTGCTGTTATTGCCTTCTCATTTCTTGCCCTACCGGGAAGGTCGCAGAACCAGGATCTACCTTTCAGGAATCCGTCTTTATCCACTGAAAAAAGGATTGACGATCTGCTGGGCAGGCTTACCCTGGAAGAAAAAGTAATGCAAATGATGGACAAAACACCAGCCATCGAACGACTTGGCATTCCGGTTTACAACTGGTGGAACGAAGCCTTGCACGGAGTGGCAAGAACCGGATTGGCTACCGTATTTCCTCAAGCCATCGCCTTAGCCGCTACTTTTGACGAAACAGCCATGTTCGAAACGTTTAGCGTCATCAGTGACGAAGCCCGTGCAAAATACCACAGTTACCAGAAGGGAAAGCTATTCGACAGGTATAAAGGGCTGACTTTCTGGACCCCCAATATCAATATCTTTCGCGATCCACGCTGGGGACGGGGGATGGAAACCTACGGCGAGGACCCTTATCTGACGGCGAAAATGGGCGTAGCCGCCGTGAAAGGTTTGCAGGGTGATGATCCAAAATATTTCAAGAGCTTTGCCTGTGCCAAACATTTTGCGGTCCACAGCGGACCTGAATCCAATCGTCACAGTTTTAATGCCATTGTCAGCAATCGCGATCTTTGGCAAACCTATCTTCCTGCTTTCGAAGCTCTTGTGAAAGAGGGCAATGTGCAGCAGGTGATGTGTGCCTACAACCGTTTCGAAAGTAAACCCTGCTGCGGAAGCGATAAACTACTTGTCGACATTCTCAGAAATAATTGGGGTTACAAGGGAATTGTGGTCTCAGATTGCGGGGCCATTGATGATTTCTACCAAAGAGACAAGAGAACCCCACGTCACGAAACCCATCCTGATGCCTCGACAGCCTCCGCGGATGCCGTCCTGAACGGAACCGATGTTGAGTGCGGCAGCAGTTACAAAAGCCTGATTGGTGCGGTACAGAAAGGCTTGGTCAAAGAGAGCCAGATCGATGTTTCGCTGCGCAGGTTGTTCAAAGGCAGGTTTGATCTGGGGATGTTCGATCCGGATGAAATGGTGAAATGGTCCAAAATCCCATACAGCGTGGTCGATTGTCAGGCGCACCGGGACAAAGCCCTGAAGATGGCCAGGGAGAGCATGGTTTTGTTGAAAAATAAAAACAACACGCTGCCGTTAAGCAAGAAGATCAAAACGATTGCCGTGGTGGGTCCGAATGCCAACGACTCCATCATGTTATGGGCCAATTACAATGGATTTCCCTCAAAGACGACCACGATCCTTCAAGGTATTAAAAACAAACTGCCCAATTCGACTATCCTCTTTGAAAAGGGATGCAAACATGCCGGCGAAGTCAATACGGACAGCATCAACCTTACCGTTTCAAAAGTAAAGAATGCGGATGTCATCCTGTTTGTTGGAGGGATTTCTCCCAGACTGGAAGGCGAGGAGATGCGGGTTACCGTCGAAGGGTTCAAAGGTGGAGACCGCACGAATATCGAGATTCCGACCGTTCAGAAAGAGCTGGTAAAAGCGCTGAAAGCAACCGGAAAACCTGTCGTTTATGTGCTTTGTACGGGAAGCGCATTGGCATTGAACTGGGAAGAAGAAAATGTGGATGCGATACTTAACGCCTGGTATGGTGGGGAGGCTGCCGGAACCGCCGTTGCGGACATTCTGTTTGGCGATTACAATCCGGCTGGCAGACTTCCGGTAACGTTTTACAAAAGTGCTGACCAACTTCCGGCCTTTGATGACTATTCCATGAAAGGACGCACCTATCGTTACATGACAGAAAAACCGCTTTATCCTTTTGGATTTGGGCTCAGTTACACCAAATTCGCCTATAAATCAGCAGGTTTATCAAAGCCTGTCATCTGCAAAACGGATAGTGTAAAGCTTTCCATTGTGGTACAAAATACCGGAAAACGAGATGGTGATGAAGTTGTACAGGTATATCTCCGCAATCCGAACGATCCCAATGGTCCGCTGAAAGCCTTGAAAAGCTTCAAAAGAGTATCCTTGAAAGCCGGGGAGTCAAAGAAAGTCAGCATTGGACTTGCCGCAGTTGCCTTTAATTCATTCAACGACCAAACTCAAAAATTTGAAATTTTGCCGGGAAAATATGAATTGCTCTACGGTGGCAGTTCAGACGATCAATCGCTCAAAAAGGTAGGACTCGAAATACAATAATTACCATGAAGTATCTCTTTGGAATTTTTGCCCTACTCATTCTTTCCTTTACCGGCGCAGCTCAACCTGATATCACACCAAACAGCGTTGTCCCATCGCAAAAACAGCTCAATTATCAATCTTTGGAAATGGTTGGGTTCATTCATTTCAACATGAATACCTTCACCGACAAGGAGTGGGGCTACGGAGATGAGTCTCCAACCATTTTTGATCCGAAAAAACTCGATTGTGAACAGTGGGTCAAAGCAGCCAAAGATGCCGGTATCAAAGAGTTGATCCTGACCGCCAAACACCACGACGGGTTTTGCCTGTGGCCCAGTGCTTATACCGAACATTCGATTAAAAACAGCCCTTATAAAAACGGGAAAGGTGATATTGTGAAGGAATTTACTGACGCATGCGCCAAATATGGAATGAAGGCGGGATTGTACCTATCTCCGTGGGACAGGAATCATGCAGGATACGGTACCCCCGCTTATATCACTTATTACAAAAATCAACTGCATGAGTTACTGACCAATTACGGCAAGATTTCAGAGATGTGGTTCGACGGCGCCAATGGAGGAGACGGATTCTATAGCGGGGCCAAAGAGACCAGGAAGATTGACAAAAAATCCTATTACCCGTGGAAGGAAATTCAGGAGATCGTCTATAAACTTCAACCGGAAGCGCTAATTTTCTCTGACGCCGGCCCCGACATTCACTGGATCGGAAACGAACGTGGCATAGCCGGTGAAACATTTTGGAGTATGCTGGACAGAACCAAAGTAGCAGTTGGCGATGCTGACACCGACTACCTGAATACCGGAGATTTCTATGGAACTTCCTGGGTAATCGGTCAATGCGATGTTTCCATCAGACCGGGGTGGTTCTACCATGCCAAAGAGGATGAAAATTTCAGGACCCCCGCGCAACTGGTTGACCTGTACTATAAATCCGTTGGCCGCAATGCGGTATTCCTGCTCAACATCCCTCCAAACCGGGATGGACTCTTTGCCGATAAGGATATGGCGTCCATGAAGAAATTCAGGGAAATTCTGGACAACACCTTCAAAGTGAACCTGGCATCCAATGCAAAAGTTACCGCTTCCTCTGTTCACTCCGTTTCAGCAAAATTCGCTCCCGGGAACATCACAGACAGTGATTCAAACAGTTATTGGGCAGCAGCCGACAACAAACGGCAAGCCTCGCTGGAAATCGCGATTGACAGCACCAAAAAATTTGATCGTATCCTCCTGCAGGAACCAGTCCGTTTCGGTCAGAGAATTGCCTCATTTGACGTTCAGGTTATGCGCCCCGGAGGATGGCAAACGATTGCCAGCGGCACAAGTATAGGTTTCAAAAGGCTTTTGAAGATTACACCAATTACCGGGAAAAAGGTCAGGATAAATATCTGGGATGCAAACAACGCTCCCGCAATCTCAAATTTTGGCTTGTACAAAGCTGCCGGTGGTGACGTTAATCAATAATCACTATTAAATGAGAACATTCCTATTTATTGCAATTGTTTTCTCCTCCCTCCATGCTGTTGCACAAACCAACGACATGCAACTTTGGTACAAGAAACCGGCACAAGCATGGACGGAAGCCCTACCAGTTGGAAATGGACGACTGGGTGCGATGGTTTTCGGTGATTACAAACACGAAAACATCCAGCTCAACGAAGAGAGTGTCTGGGCAGGAACAAAAATGAACAACAACAATCCGGGTTCGAGGGCTCATCTGGGTGAAATTCAGCAGGCCATCTTCCGGCAGGAATACAAAATAGCCCTGGATCTGGCAAACAAAAACATGGTTGGAACCCCTCCTCAGGTTCGCTCCTTCCAGACGCTCGGCAATCTGTTCATTAACTACAGTTGGAATAGCGAACCAACCACCTACAAACGGTCATTGGACCTTCATACCGGTATAGCAAAAACTAAATATACCATTGATAGGAACAGGGTTACGCAAGAAGTTTTCGCTTCTGCGCCCCAGGACATCATTGTGGTAAGTCTTCATGCCGAAAAGGCCTTTAACGCGGAGGTCTTACTGTCGCGCGAATTTGACGTTACAAATGAAAATAAATACAGAAAAAAGAAAATCACCCCCTCAGCACCTTTTTGTACAAATAGTTACAAAAGCGAAGAGGGAGTTGCATTTTACACCGGACAAATAGTCGATGCAGAATCACCGATCAAAGGCCCTGCCGGAAAACACATGCGATATGCCGCTGCCATGAAAATTCTCTCTTCCGATGGCACTACCAACCCTTTTGCAACGGATCATTCTGCCGGATTTCAACTTCAGTCGGTAAAAAACATTGTCCTGATCATTACCGGAGCAACAGACTACAACCTTGATCTTCTCAATACGGATCCCTCCATCGATCCGATGGCCATTTGTAACGACCTCTTTTCAAATGCAACCAAATACGACCAAAAGAAGTTGAAGGAGATACATTTGAGGGATCATCGTGCAATTTTCGACAGGGTACAACTTTCATTGGGCGCTGATGAGTTAAAGAATCTGGCTACAGACGAACGGTTGGCCCGGATGAAAGAAGGGAAAGCCGACAATGGCCTTCTTGCGCTCTACTATCAGTATGGTCGTTACCTGCTGATGAACTCCTCCCGGAAACCCGGACGGTTACCGGCCAACTTGCAGGGAATCTGGAACGACCTGTATGAGGCTCCCTGGAATTCTGATTTTCATACCAACATCAATCTTCAGATGAATTACTGGCCGGCCGAAACCGGAAACCTTTCGGAGACTGTCTTACCGTTGGCCGGTTTTATGAGCAAACTTACAGTTCCCGGCGCTGTTACCGCAAAAGAGATGTACAATGCCGGAGGCTGGACGATGCATCACCTGACAGACCCCTTCGGAGTAACCGGCGCCATGGACGGTGTTTGGGGAATCACACCGCTGGATGGTCCCTGGATGACGTTCCCGCTTTACGATCACTTTGAATTTACGGAAGACCTGAATTTCCTCAAAAATGTGGCCTATCCGATGATAAAAGGATCCGTACAGTTTGTGCTGGATTATCTGGTAAAATCCCCG
This sequence comes from Prolixibacteraceae bacterium, assembly GCA_036170635.1. Classification (GTDB taxonomy): domain Bacteria; phylum Bacteroidota; class Bacteroidia; order Bacteroidales; family Prolixibacteraceae; genus CAINVV01. The sequence continues at coordinate 13,481 of JAVHPO010000141.1, forward strand.
GAAGGATATCTGGTTACCAACCCATCCCACTCGCCTGAAAACTCATTTTTCGTTCCAAATTCCACCACCAAAGAGCAATCACAATTGTGCTACATGCCTACCGTTGATATTCACATTGTCAATGCGTTGTTCAACAATTTCATTCATGCTTCGCAAAAATTGAACCTGGATCCGGATCTGGCTAAAAAAGTAATGGATGCCCAAAAATTGTTGCCTCCACTTCAGATTGCAGCCAATGGAACCCTTCAGGAGTGGATCAAAGATTATGCGGAGGTGGAACCCGGCCACCGGCACATGTCTCACCTGCTAGGCTTGTACCCGCTGAACCTGATTACGCCCAAAGATACCCTCCTCTTCAAAGCCGCAAAAAAGACACTCGAACGCCGTCTGACCAATGGCGGAGGCCATACCGGATGGAGCAAGGCATGGATTGTAAGCCTGTACGCGAGACTGCTTGAACCCGAAAAGGCCTATGAAAATCTGTGCGAACTGATCAGAAAAAGTACACTTTCCAACCTGTTCGACACCCATCCGCCCTTTCAGATCGATGGTAACTTTGGCGGTGCTGCCGCCATGGCCGAAATGCTCCTGCAATCTCAAAACGGAGAGCTTCAACTATTGCCGGCACTTCCATCAGAATGGTCAGAAGGTTCCATTCATGGCTTGCGTGCCAGGGGGGCTTGCACAGTTGACCTGGATTGGAAAAATGGAAAACTCACCAGGGTAACTGTCAAATCTGATCACGGAGGATCATGTGAGATCCGATACCTGGATAAAACAAAACGGATCCTGCTCAAACCAGGAAAATCTGTAGAAATGGATGGCTCTCTGAATTAGAGACGACCGAAGATTCCGGGCACTTAAAATTCGCTTATGATTTTTGAGTAACATTTATTATGTAAATTCGTTGCTTAAAAATTTTATAACCAAAACCACCCATGCGAAAAATTGCATCTTGTATCCTGCTCACTCTGTTATTCTTCACTGCATCCGCCCAGGTGACACCTGCAAAAATTGACACATTGAGAAAGGATGCCCTCAATGTATTTATGGAGGCCAGCGATTATGTCCGGAAAGAAATCCCCTATGTCAACTATGTGAGAGATATAAAAGATGCAGGAGTATACATCATTTCAACATACCAAAATACGGGCTCGGGAGGTAGCAAGCGCACCTATTTTCTCGTCGGGCAACTGGAGAATGCAGGAATGAAGGATACCATTTCTTTCGTTACTTCCCCGGATGAAAAGGAGGATGAAATAAGGGTGAAGGAGGTGAGAACATTAAAAATGGGATTGATGCGTTATGTGGCTAAAACTCCTCTTTCGAAATACATGAAGATCAGTTTTAGTGAGCCGTTGTCCGAAACTGTTTCATCCGATAAATGGAACAGCTGGGTGTACCGTGCCTCATTTAACGGATGGCTCGATGGTCAGCAGACTTACAAATCCACAAATCTGAATGGAAATATCTCAGCATCCCGGATTACTGCCGACTGGAAAATCAACCTGTCCGGACGATACAATTACGGCATAGAAAAATTTATTGTTGGCGACGAAACCATCAACAGCAACAACAACTCCAAATCTTTAAATTCACTTGTGGTAAGAAGCATTTCAGACCACTGGTCGTATGGGGGATCGATCTATCTGGGATCTTCCAGTTACAGCAATACCAATTTCTCAGGATCATTTCTACCCGGAATAGAATATGATCTGTTCCCCTATTCCCAGTCGACAAGAAAGCAATTGAGGCTACTCTATTCAATTGGATACAAATACACAAATTACATTGATTCAACCATCTACAATATGACCAAAGAGGGTCATTTGATGCATTCTTTCAATGCGGCCTATGCGGTGGTTCAAAAGTGGGGTTCAATTAATCTGAGCATGAACTATAGCAATTACATGCACGACTGGTCCAAGAATAACCTTTCGCTTAACGGATGGCTTGATCTTAGAATTTCAAAAGGGCTTTCTGTCAATTTTGGAGGGGGGGCATCCCTTATCCACGATCAGCTTGGCCTGGTCAAAGGAGGCGCGACCACTGAAGAGGTCCTTCTTCGCAGGAAAGAGCTGGCAACCCAATTTCAATATTTTACCAGTTTTGGCTTTACCTATACTTTTGGTTCAATTTACAACAACGTAGTGAACCCGCGGTTTGGTAACAGCGGAGGAGGAGGCATGACCATCATGATGAGTTATTGACACCAAAAATCTTCCAAAAAGTTATGAAACAGTCCAGGTATCTTCTTCCAATTTTGACCATCCTCCCATTCGGAGCGCTGTCACAGAATAGTTTGACCCAAAATGACCAGTCCAAACCCAATGTGATTTTCATCTATGCCGACGACATTGGCTTTGGCGATTTGAGCTACAATGGTGTCAAAACAATCAAAACCCCCAATGTCGAGTCTCTTGCCCGACAAGGGATACGCTTTACCAACATGCACAGTTCGGCAGCAACCTGCACCCCTTCGAGGTATGCCCTGCCACCGGCGACAGGGTTCCCTGTGTATATGTCGAAAACGAACGAATCGTCAACCTCGATCCTAAAGATCCGGTCTTTGTCGATTATGAGAAAAATTATGTGGGGGAACCTACCGGGAAGTTGAACCCCGAACTGCTCAAAATGCACCCAAGCCATGGGCACGATATGACGATTGTCAATGGAATTTCGAGGATCGGCTTCATGAAAGGGGGTAAATCCGCCCTTTGGAAAGACGAAGAGATGGCCGAAAGAATTACCACGAAGGCTGTAACCTTCATCGAAAATCACAGGGAGAAGCCATTTTTCCTCTACTTTGCTACACAGGACGCACATGTTCCGCGCGTTCCCGGTCCGAATTTTGTCGGGAAAAGCGGTATGGGTCCAAGGGGCGATGCCATCCTTGAATTCGACTGGTCGGTCGGAGAAATCATGAAAACATTGAAAAGATTAGGACTCGATCAGCATACTCTGGTGATTCTCTCCAGTGACAACGGACCAGTTGTGGATGATGGATACAAGGACCAGGCTGTTGAGCTCCTTGGAAATCATAAACCTGCAGGCGAATACAGAGGTGGAAAATACAGCAGTTTCGAAGGTGGAACCCGGGTGCCCGGAATGTTATGCTGGCCAGGAAAGGTAAAACCCGGAGTCTCCGACCGACTCCTTTGTCAGGTGGATATGCTGGCCACCATGGCAGCACTTTTAAAGGTTGAAATTCCCAAAAATGCGGCTCCTGATAGTGAAAATCAATTGAGCGCATGGATGAATGACGGTGGAAAAGGCAGGGAATACCTGGTATTGCAAAATGTACAGAACAATCTCTCCATTGAAGATGGCAAGTGGAAATTTATCGCTCCCGGAAAGGGCCCTGCTTATAATAAGGATACCAATACCGAATTGGGAAACCTCGACAAAGATCAGCTATACGACCTCACCAATGACAAGGGCGAGAAGGTAAATATTGCAATCCGGTATCCTAAAATTGTTGAAAAACTAAAAATGAAGCTGGAAAGAATCAAAAATCAAAATGTTCATTAAATTTGGTGACTCATTCCCTAATTCGAATGCAATTAATTTTAACCAATAATCGCCCTTTGGGGCATAACATTCAAAACATGAAGAAAAACTTTTTGTTATCCGTCACCCTGCTTGCAGCGATGATCTTTTCAACTTCCGCCTTTTCACAAGAGGTAAATAAACTGACCAAAAAAGAGAAAAAAGCAGGCTGGACCCTTTTGTTCAATGGCAAAAATTTCGATGGCTGGAGACAGTGTAATGGTACAGCCATGCCTGCCAACTGGGTAGTCGAAGACAATTCAATGAAAGTTTTTACCGCTGCTGACAAAAAACCAGGACAAGGTTCTAACGGTGATGTTCTTTTTGCATCAAAAAAATTCAAAAATTTCGAGCTCTCTATCGACTGGAAAGCTGGCAAGGCTACCAATTCAGGAGTTTTCTACAATGTCAGGGAAGTACCCGGAAAACCAATCTATTATGCTGCACCCGAAGTACAGGTTCTGGACAACAAGGATGCCGGTGACAACAAAATTGACAACCACCTTGCTGGCTCGCTTTACGACATGCTGCCTTGTGATCCCAAAACCGTGCATCCTGCCGGCGAGTGGAATACCATGGTAATCAAGGTAAAAGACGGTGCGGTTACCCATGTGATGAATGGCGTAGAAGTAGTAAAATATACCCTCTGGACCCCGGAGTGGGATGCTATGGTGGCCAAAAGCAAATTCAAATCCTTCCCCGGTTTCACTGAAGGAATCGCCAAAGAAGGTTTCATCGGCCTCCAGGATCATGGTTACGCTTGCTGGTTCCGCAACGTAAAAATCCGCGAATTGTAACGGCTGAAACCTCCATCGGCCTTTGCTGATCATACAAAGCCGGAACTACCCCCACAGGTATAGTTCCGGCTTTATTGCTTGATTGTACATGATTTGTGCCCTTTGTGTTTGCCTTCGTGCCCTTTGTGTTTAAATATTTTCCGTAAAATTGATTATCAATTCTTGGTTATCCCGTAATGTGCTGTCAGAATATATTTAAATGACTTAAGATCGGGTAGAATCTTGAGAGATTCGATTTGCTGCGCCGTGTTCATGTTAAACTTATCCAAAAAAGGCCCTGCCTTCCCATCGGTTACAATCATATTGTCACCTGTAGCCAGGTAATCCCTGCCAATCACAAAACAGACCGACCCCGGTGTATGCCCGGGTGTGTGAATGATTTTGATTTTTAATCCATCCACAGTCAGCGTATCATTGCTGTTGAGCAATACATAAGGCCCGTATTGCCAATGCATCTTGAAAGGCCCCATCTTGGCAGTCTGCCCGTTGATCATCTGCTCTTCATCCCTGTGCATATAGATCTTTGGATTACTGAAAAGCCCGATGGCCCCGGTATGATCGCTGTCGGTATGGGTCAGAAGAATGGTGGTAACCTGATCAGGAGATATACCCAATTTCTTCATTTCTGCGCGAACAGTATTCTTGCTGAAACCGGCATCCACGATCAGGTAACTGCTCTTTCCCTTAAAAATAAAGGCATTGACAAAGCTGTCTTTGATGCTGAAGACCGAATCATTCACCGCCATTGTTTCGGCAGGCGCCATGCTTTTGGTGGCCACTTTGTAACTGATATAGAATCCGGCTCCGGCCAGAATCAGTAACCCAACCAAAATTCCAAAACTCCAAAGGATTATTTTAACCACTTTTTTCATAAATAGAAGTAATAAGTGTATTAATGTTTTTTAATTGAGTTAATAAAAATTCCTCGCTCAATATTGCTATCCTAACTAAATTTTTGCAATACTCAACAGATTGCTTCACTCCGTTTACAATGACAGTGTTTGCTGTATCGTGAGGGGTGAAAGGGCAACAGATTGCTTCCCGCTCGTGCCTCGCGGTCGCAATGACGGTTTCTAGTTGTTCAGTTGGATGAGGCGAGGGGTGGGTCAGAAGATCCTATTTGTTGTTAATTGTCACCCACCCCTCGCCTCATCCAACGCCCCCTATGCGGCATTAGTCATTGCGAGGAGGTACGACGAAGCAATCTGCTGATAATCAGTCATAAATATAAAATATCGCTATTCCTATCTATTCTTTAATTTGAACGTCGCACCTATTCTATACACCTATCACCTAAAATCCACATCCACCACCATGATCTCCGACTTACCGGTCGTGCGTACAGGTGGCCCCCATAGCATGATCCCGCTGCTGACGAAAAAATGGGTGTGGCCGATTTTCTCATACCCCCAGCTGATTCGATACATACTTGCAAGAATCAGGTTCAACGGAAACAACTGACCGTTATGAGTATGACCCGAAAACTGCACATCTGCCACTGTCTTGCTGTTCTCTTCGATATTAGTAGGTCGATGATCAATCAGAATTACTGGTAATGAATCGTTGATGGATTTTAACAGATCAACCGTTGCTTTTCTCTCAGCGTAGCGGTTGTCAGATCTTCCAGCCAGGTTAAACGAG
>JAVHPO010000142.1:0-4308 GCA_036170635.1 Prolixibacteraceae bacterium
GTGAACGGTGAAATACCAGCCGACATGAAACTTCTTGGTAAAATGGTTGAAGATATTTCCTTCAACAATGCCGAAAAATATTTTAATTTTGGTTCTGCAACCAAATAGTGTTCAATAACTAAACCCATACAAGAAAAATGAATAATCTATCAGAAAAGATAGGAAAATACAGATGGACCATCTGCGCGCTGGTCTTCTTTGCGACTACCGTAAACTACCTGGACAGACAGGTGCTGAGTCTGTTGAAGGACCGGCTTGAAATTCAATTCAACTGGAGCGATTCAGATTATGCCAATATCGTTTCGGTATTCCAGTTTGTGTATGCAATTTCGATGCTGTTCGCCGGCCGTTTAATTGACTGGCTGGGAACTAAACTTGGATATGCATGGTCGCTGGTAATCTGGTCTGTAGGTGCTATGATTCATGCTTTGGCCAAAAGCACAGGCAGTTTTATGTTTGCCCGTGGTGTTCTTGGATTTGGTGAGGCAGGTAACTTTCCCGCTGCCATAAAGACGGTTGCAGAATGGTTTCCCAAGAAAGAAAGAGCTTTGGCGACAGGCATTTTTAATTCAGGAACCAATGTTGGTGCAATTCTTGCTCCCATTACTGTGCCCTGGATCGCCGACCATCTGGGATGGGAAGCTGCCTTTCTGATTATTGGTGGAATTGGACTTTTATGGTTGGTATTCTGGTTCTGGCTCTATGAAATTCCATCAAAAAGTAAGCGTGTCGGTGCGGCCGAGATTGCCTATATCAACTCAGACGCCGACAGCATTGAGGAAGAGAGCAAAAGCGCAACTCCAAAAGAAAAAGTCTCCTGGTTTAAACTTCTTCAGTTCAAACAGACCTGGGCTTTCAGCTTTGGTAAATTTATGACCGACGGTGTGTGGTGGTTCTTTTTGTTCTGGCTGCCTGCCTACATGAAAGCTCAATATGGCTTAACAGGTATGGATATTGCCTTGCCACTGGCCGTGCTCTACACAATGTCATCCATCGGAAGTATTGGAGGAGGCTGGTTCCCAATGTATTATATCAACAAAGGTTATGAACCCTATGCCGGACGGATGAAAGCTATGCTGACCATTGCCATGTTTCCGTTGGTAGTTTTAAGTGCGCAATACCTGGGGGCATACAGTATGTGGTACCCGGTTCTGATCATCGGCATCGGCACAGCAGCGCACCAGGCATGGTCGGCCAATATCTTCACCACCGTTTCCGACATGTTCCCCAAAAAGGCGGTAGCAAGTGTTACCGGAATCGGAGGAATGGCAGGAGCCCTTGGTGGAATTGTCGTAAATAAGTCGGCAGGTTGGGTATTTGATGCCTACAGATTTTCAGGAATTGCCAAATCATGGGTCGCAGCACAATCCGCGCAACTGACCGAATACATCGAAAAAATACGGTCTTTGCATCTGATAAACAAACGGGGGGATTTGATAAACCTAAATACGGTCGAATTGGGAAACCTACCGAAAGAAGTATCCACTCAGTTACAAGCGATTGATCCAAATTTATTTCAACAGATGAAATCGATTCAAATGCCTATCGTTCAGCACAACATGACCATTGCCTACACCTGGGTCTTCGGATTCTGTGCGCTTGCTTACCTGATTGCATGGTTCGTCATGCACACACTGGTACCCAAGTTTAAGAAAATAGATTTATAAACAGATTGACCATTTTTTCATTTACTATTTACTATTTGCGCATCAATCTTGCCTTGCGCCAAATGGTAAATAGTAAATGGTCTAATGGTAAATTATCAATAGTCTAATAGTAAATCTTAGATTCCGCCCTTCCTGCCGGGATAAATTTTCAAAGCCACTTCAAGGCATTCGACTGCCTCCTTAAGATCTTCCTTGTTAAGCACATAGGCTACCCTAACCTGGTTGTGCCCAATTCCGGGAGTTGAGTAAAAGCCTGAAGCAGGCGCCATCATGACAGTAGCTCCCTTGTGCTCAAACTCTTCCAGCATCCATTGGCAGAAACGGTCGCTGTCATCGATAGGCAACTGTACCATCGAATAAAATGCACCCATGGGCATGGGTGAATATACCCCCTCGATCTCATTGAGCGCCTTGATGAAGTAATCTCTTCGTTGCAGATATTCCTTGTATACGTCTTCCATGTATTCGGGAGGGGAATCCACAGCCGATTCGGCAACTACCTGACCAAGCATAGGAGGGCAAAGCCGGGCCATAGCCAGTTTTGAGATCGTCTGAATGACTTTCTTATTTTTAGAAACCAGTGATCCGATACGAATTCCGCAGGCGCTGAAACGCTTTGACACAGAATCCACCATGACTACGTTTTCACGGATACGGTTAAGCTCCAAAACCGAATAATGCAATTTCCCATCGTAGACAAACTCACTGTAAACTTCATCCGCAATCAGAAAGAGGTCATATTTCAGAACCAACTCCTGAAGTTGCAGCAATTCCTCCCGGGTATAAACATATCCTGTCGGATTATTCGGATTGCAGATAAATATTCCTTTTGTTTTTGGCGTAATGACCTTCTCAAACTCGGCGATGGAAGGAAGCTGAAAGCCGGTTTCGATGGTAGATGTAATCGGCTTGATCACAACATCATTGGCTATGGCAAAGGATTGATAATTGGCATAAAAAGGTTCCGGGATAATGACTTCATCCCCAGGATTAAAGCAAACCATAAAGGCAAATGAGATCGCTTCAGAACCACCTGTTGTGATCAGGATCTGGGAATCATCTACCTCCAGGTTACGATCGCGGTAATATTGGGCCAGCTTCTTCCGGTAAGTATCATTCCCGAATGAATGGCCGTAGGGTATTAGGTCGAAATCGAAGCTTCGGATTCTTTCAATGGCATGCTGCGGAGTCTTAATATCCGGCTGACCAATGTTCAGGTGGTAAACTTTTCTGCCAAGTGATTTTGCCTTCTCGGCATAAGGCACCAGTTTTCTGATGGCCGATTCAGGTAATTCCACTCCTCTGTTTGATATTGCAGGCATTCCGTATTGTTCAATTGTTTGTCCGCGCCAAAGATACAATTATAATTATTTCGATTTTTCACTCAAATGCTTTCTTTTTGTTAAGAAATCTATCGGAATTTTTAAAATTGTATAGCATTTAATGTTTCTGCCTACCCAACTGTAAAACTACAAAAAGCGCCAAATACATGGTGTTTAATCATGGTTAGATGCGGGTTTCTTTGCTTAATTTTGTACGCAATAAATTTTATTACCATGATAATCGGACTTCCAAAAGAGATAAAAAATAACGAAAACCGCGTAGCGCTCACTCCTGCAGGAGTTGCAGAACTTGTTAAGAGAGGAAATGTTGTTTATATACAGGCAACAGCCGGAAATGGCAGCGGATTTGCCGATGCTGAATATGTTGGGGCGGGTGGTACTATTTTACCAACCATTGAGGAGGTATACGCCATTGCCGACATGGTAGTGAAAGTAAAAGAGCCGATTGAATCTGAGTATCCTTTGATCAAAGCCGGACAGTTGGTTTATACCTACTTCCACTTTGCCTCTTCTGAGCCATTGACACATGCGATGATCAACCGCAGAGCCGTATGTCTGGCATACGAAACCGTAGAACTTGACGACCGTTCCCTGCCGCTGCTCATACCTATGTCAGAGGTTGCCGGAAGGATGTCAATTCACGAAGGTGCCAAATACCTGGAGAAAACTTTTGGTGGTCGTGGGATGTTGCTGGGAGGTGTTCCCGGAGTATTGCCTGCTAAAGTTTTGATCCTGGGTGGTGGAATCGTCGGAACCGAAGCTGCGAAGATGGCTGCAGGTCTTGGTGCAGATGTCACCATCATGGATATCAGCCTTCGACGCCTTCGCTACCTCGATGATATTATGCCTGCCAATGTCAAAACACAGATGTCGAACGATTACAACATCCGTTCACAGGTAAAGGTCAGCGACCTGATCATTGGGGCAGTTCTTATTCCCGGTACCAAAGCCCCGTTCCTTGTAACCAGGGACATGCTGAAAACAATGAATCCGGGTACTGTCATGGTAGACGTAGCTGTCGACCAGGGTGGATGCATCGAAACCACGGTTCCGTCAACCCACGATCATCCAACTTATGTAGTGGATGAAGTGATCCATTATACTGTTGCCAACATGCCGGGAGCCGTTCCGCGCACCTCTACCATCGCGTTGACCAATGCCACTCTTCCATACGCCATCAGCCTTGCTGCTCACGGCTGGAAGAAAGCCTGCACCGACGACAAAGCTCTTCGCAAGGGTCTCAACGTGGTAAACGGGAAAGTGGTATACAAAGGTGTTGCCGAAGCCTGGGGATTACC
>JAVHPO010000143.1:0-6382 GCA_036170635.1 Prolixibacteraceae bacterium
ACTGAAGCCTCACCTTGCACCACAATATCTGTCAGCTTGAAATAGGGCTTTTGATCATTTTTAATCCGATTTTCAATTTCGGTGATACTTAATTGCCTATCCAGCATCAGATCTGCTGTCTTTTGAGAAATTTTCATGACAGGAACAGAATAGGGAGCACTATTTTTGTCAAACATTGCCGTTTTAGCAGCCCCATTTGTAGTAAAATCCGGCGTCACTATTAATATACCGTTTGCATGGTGATCTATGGCATTCAGAACTTTGGAACGAAGATCGCTCTGTTTCTTCATCTCCTTGTTTTGTGCCAGGTTATCCGGAACTCCATCTAAAATAAGGACCCAACAGTTTTCCGCCTGAAAATTCTGATAATCATCCCATTTCAAGCTGTCTGTTGAGATGGTCATCCCGTATCCGGCTACAGCCAGCCGACCGGAAAACGACTTGTTGGCAGAAAAGAAGAGAGGTTCATAATCATCTCCCAATTTGTAAATTTGCAGGGCAGATTTAAGATGGTTCTCCTTGCCAAACTTAAATCCAGTTATTAATTTAACTGGTTGATATCCTTTATTATAAAGCATTGTAATGCCGGATTTTCTGAATTTTTCAGCAATAAAATGTGCCGCAAGTGAATCGCCTGGTAAGCCAGGCTTTCTACCTTGAAACTCTTCTGATGAAAGTATTTTAATCGAGGAAGCGAGCTCTTTGGCTGTGATTTTCGGTTGATATTGGACAGTGCAAGCCGAAAAAAGCACAAAAGCACACAGGGAGAGTTTTACGAAAATCTTCATTTGATAAATTTTACTGGGACAATGTTTGGATGGACAAATATAATGATCTCTTCAGGTTTTTTAATACTTCAGGTTGAACAGGATCACTGAATATTTAGTTTATTTGTAAAAAGTTACCTGATATTAAATTCTTTTGAAGATTGCGTATGAGATTAATCTTTGGTCATTTTCGTTGGATCTCCTATGGTTTTTTTATTTTGCTTACTTCCTGTGTCTCAATGGGTAAGATATCGATTCAGGTTTCAGTGCCTCCCGAAAAACCCATATCGAATGAAATTCAGAGTATTGTGCTTATGAACCGAAGCATGAACAGTTCATTTTCAAACCTGAACCAGGATTCACTTGAAAATTTATTTATTAAAAAGAAATTGGTATTGGATGAGCTTATGCTGGACAGTTTGGCTGCTGATACCACACTGAAGGCTATTGGAAATGCAATGTATGAATCGGGCAGATATGATGTTGTCATTCCAGTACAGAGAAATCTTCCGAATATTAACCTTTCTTATGCTACCAAATCCCCTTCGCTTAGTCTGGCACAAGTAAAACAGATTTGTACTGAATTTAAAACTGACGCCTTGTTATCACTCGAGAACTTTTACGAAAATGTTAATACAGCCTATCAGGTTGGATATGGAACAATTAGTGAATATGGGTCGACCAGACAATACAACATTACCGTTCAGGTAGCCTATCATTCCAATTGGAAATTGTATCAACCTGCTGAAAAGTTGAAGATTGCCAGTTTTGAAGTAAACGACACCATTTTTTGGGAAAGAAACGGAAGCTCCCTGCAAGAAACTTATGAGGAATTGCCAACGATTAAAGATGCCCTTATAAGTGGCGCGATTGAAAACGGACAGTCTCTTTCAGGTTATATTTCACCTGGCTGGCAGGAACAGACGAGAAATTACTTTATCACCAACAACGCGGAGGCGGACAGAGCTATAGCTTATGTAAAGAGCAACAATTGGAAAGATGCTGAAGGGATCTGGATGAAGTTCTCTAACTCTGCCTCTTCCGGTTTGAGAAGTATGATTGAATACAATTTAGCCCTTGCTGCTGAAATGAATGGCGATTTGAAGGCAGCCATTCAATGGTCTGAAAAATCATTCAAATCAAAATACAGCAAAATAGCTGAAGAGTATATTAAATTACTAAACAGACGTTTAGATAATATTTGAGTTTATCTCATCGCAAATTTGGAACAGAATTCGCAATATTGACTATTTTTGCCAGCGTTTTTGAGAGGTAAACATAGGGGATAATTGTTATTATGCAATTCAGTCCCAGGATGAAAAATCATTTGTAAATTAATTTAAATATTTGTATATGAAATTATTAGAGGGAAAAACGGCCATTGTAACCGGTGCTAGTCGGGGTATTGGAAAATCCATTGCGGTTTTGTTCGCACAGCAGGGTTGTAATGTAGCATTTACTGATCTTTTTTACGATGATATTGCTAAGGAAACTGAAAATGAGCTAATTGCTTTAGGAGTTAAGGCAAAAGCCTACGCTTCTGATGCTTCAAAATTTGACGATACCGCCCAGGTAGTTGACCAGATTGTTAAGGATTTTGGCGGTATTGATGTGTTGGTCAACAATGCCGGTATAACCAAGGATACTTTGTTGATGAGAATGACCCAGGAACAGTGGGATGCAGTTATCAATGTAAATCTCAAATCCGTTTTCAATTTCACAAAAGCTGCACAAATGACGATGTTGAAACAAAAAGGCGGATCAATTATCAACATGAGTTCTGTAGTAGGGGTGAGCGGTAATGCTGGTCAATCCAACTATTCTGCTTCTAAAGCCGGTATCATTGGATTTACTAAATCGATTGCAAAAGAGTTGGGATCCAGAGGTATTCGTTCAAATGCGATTGCCCCGGGCTTCATTATCACCGAGATGACGGCTAAAATACCTGAAGATGCCCGTAAACAGTGGGAAGCATCTATTCCAATGAAAAGGGGTGGACTGCCGGAAGAGGTGGCAAAGGTCGCATTGTTTCTTGCCTCCGATCTATCTTCCTATGTTTCCGGACAAGTAATTAGTGTTTGCGGAGCGATGAATACTTAATTGAGAGCTGAATTTAATCCATAATAAAAGGGCTATTTGTTGAACAAATAGCCCTTTTTCATCTTCGCATATTTCGATAATATCCAAATATTTAAACAGGAGAATTATAAAAATTTAAACCCAAGGTTAACTGAAAATGTGTTTCCTTTAGATGTAAAATTTGAACCTAAACTGGATGTATCAAATGTCTTGGATAATCCCCATTCATAGCGAATATCAAATGTAAACATCAACACATCAACTCCTGCTCCCAATTGGTAATCCCAGGTTGAATTATTAAAATTGTATTTAAAACTTTTGTCGCTTTCATATCCTGTTGAAAATGAGATGGCAGGACCTGTAAAAGCACGAATGGAAACCACTTTAAGATCAATCAGTTTGTAACCCAGCAACACCGGGACTTGAAGAGATTTCATTTTAATGGCATCGTAGGCAGATCCAACACTAAAACCTTCATTTCTAACAACATACAAGAACTCTGGCTGTAGGTAAAAATTTTTTCCTCCGAATCGTCCAAAAGCCCCGAAATTATATCCACCTTTTGAGTCCGCTTTTATAGTACTCAGGTCGGTAGAAATTTTTGAGGTATTGTACCCTGCCTTTATCCCAAGATCAAAAGTCGCGGCAAATGTTACCATCGCCAATGTTAGCAATGATAAAGTCATCAGTGTCTTTTTCATAACGATCAATTTTAGTTTTTATTTATTTCAAATTTATATAAAAAATATTGATAATCCATGTATAATCTGGATGCTGTACTGATCATTGTCGTTCCAGACAGGCTTTAATCTTTATTAAACTCAGCATGATCACTTGAATTAAAATTCCCTTTAATTATATTATAAAGCGAAATATTTGATGCGTTACTTATGACAATTTTTCCATTGGTAAGCGTAGCAACATCAAGATCCGATTGCAGTATACCATTCATTAACAATGCCAGGTTTAAGTTGATCAGGCTTGTATAATTATTAACTGCATTTAGTACGGTACCTCCTTCGGCTTCGGCTTTAAAGGCAATATCTTCATTTACGATAACCCGGATAGGAATTACAACTCCGGTTGCATTTGCATAAGTACCTGATAAATAAAAAACTGGTGATGCGCCAGCATCGGATTTGTTCGCTTTTATCTCCAGTGATATTTCTTCATAAACACCAGGTTGAAGAATGATTTCCCCAATTACTGAATTAACATTGAACAGGTCAATTTTTTTTATCCCTTTCCATTCATAATCAATACTGGAAGAAACTTGAGTGTTTTCACTTTCCTTCTTTTCTGCCTCAAAATCAATTTTGGACACATTTATATAGCAACTATCCCATACGAAACCTGGAATGGTCAGGGATGCAGACTTGAGAACTGAAAAGGATTTGTTGGTTGCCTGGGTTGTAATCTTAAGCGTAGAGGAACTACTCGATGTATCTTTTTTGCATGACGCATACATCATTACTGCGACTACTGCAAATGCTGTCAATATTTTAAACTTTTTCATTTCATTTTATTTTACATTGCGAATTAATTTTCACAACGGGACGAAGTTCTATACTTTGGATACTAATATTGTTACATAAACATTTATATTATTTACATAATTCACATGTACTCAGGTAAATATTTTTTTTATAAATTGTCTTAAGTCTTGATAAGCAAAGTGATTGAATCCCACACAAGGCTCTCAACTCTTCATTGTATTAATTTGTAGAAATTATAATTTATTTTCGAAGATACTCCAACCTCCGGCAGTGAAAAAGTATATTCAACAAAAGGATGGATTAGGTCAATCAAATGTTTATTCCATTCAACAGTTAGCTGTTTGAATTCCAAATGAATGAGAAAACTTGCTACCTGCAATAGCTTATTAACTTATCGGGACGGATAAATTTATACGTTTCAGTGAAGAATAATAAATGAGATTACCAGGAAAAAATTAAAGCTTTCTCTCTTTGCTAATCAGTTGGTAAGCTTCATTTACCTTTTTGAATTTTTCATTAGCAGCTTGTTGAATCTCTTCACCCAAATAGCTCACTTTGTCGGGGTGGTATTTTAAAGCCATCTTTCGATAAGATTTTTTCACCTCCTCATCAGTGGCAGAAGGTACTATTTCCAACACATCGTATGCCCAGTCTGTCTTTGGTATCAACATGGCCTCAATTGAGGTATAATCAGCGGTTGAAATTCCAAGATTGATGGATATATGCCTGATTAAATTTAGTTCATCAGGATGAATTTCGCCATCTGAAGCTGCTATACCAAACAGAAAATGAATTAGTTGCAGTCTGCTTGGGTAATCCATATAATTTTTTATCTGCTGACAGACATCGGTAACGGGAATTTTTTGTTTTGTCAAATCGTGAAGTATCCTTAAGGCATTTTGTGCACCATCAGTTCCAAAATTGGCTTTAAAAAACTCTTTCACATAATTTAGTTCTGACTTCATGATCTTTCCATCAGCATTCAATACTGCCGAAACCAAAACAAGCAGACTAAACATGTAATCGTTAGGTGTCGTCTGTATTCCGTTTCCAAATGTTCTTGCATTGGGATCGGCTTTTTCTGAAAGATCAAACAGTGTTCCCAAAACAAAACCTGCCAATGCACCTATTGGACCGCCCAGTGTCCATCCCAAACCACTACCTATCCATTTTCCAAACATGACTCTTCGACTTTAAAAGTTGATCCAATTTTAAAATTTGCGAAATAATAAGCTGATTATCATTGTTTTCTATTACAAAATCAGCCATTTTTATTTTTTCTTTATCCATCAGTTGATTTTTCATTCGTTGCATGATCTCTTCAGGTTTTGAGTGATCCCTTTTCGAAACGCGTTCAATTCGTTCCTGTTCATCAGCAACAACCAAAATGGTGAAATCGAAATTGCGGGAGCTTCCTGTTTCAAAAAGGATAGCTGCTTCGTAAATTACATAGGGAAAATTTGAATTTCCGGCACTCCATTTCTCAAATTCCTTTTGCACAGCAGGATGAATAATACTATTGAGTTTCTCCAGTAGTCCACGGTCATTAAAAACAATGGAAGCCAGCTTCTTACGGTCTAACAATCCGTCTACAGAATAAATTTCCGGTCCAAATATATCAATCAATTCTGAGCCAATTTTAGGATCTTCATTTTGTAACCTTCCTGCTTCAACATCGGCTTTGAAAACAGGTATGCCCAGTACACCGAAAACCCTGCAAACAGTCGATTTCCCGCTTCCTATACCACCTGTAATACCAACCTTCAGCATAATTTTCTATGTTTAGCGTTCCAGAATATACTCGACTTCCTTGGGAGAATAGCTTACAGCCAGCACAACATTTGAGTGGCTTTCGAAAGTTACTGCCAAACGTGGATCTTTAAGAGAGATCTTTTCAAAATTGACATATGCATGGAAGGTGCTGTAATCCAGTTTTTTGTATTTGCCGAGTCCTATCCGGCAGGTAACCTTAACCTTTCCTGGAAATGTCTTGATATTAATATCGGAAGGATTGTTCATAACCTGAATAGGAATTTCAAA
>JAVHPO010000143.1:6482-19449 GCA_036170635.1 Prolixibacteraceae bacterium
TGAGGGTTTAACTCTGATCTTTTTAGAAATGATTTTACTGAAATTGAAAACGAGGGTGTCTGGTTTGATGGAGAGAATTCTAATCTCGCTACTGATTTGCTTCTCAATCTCCTCTTTGTGGCTGAAGGCAGGAACTCTGTACTTGAATCTGTATCCCCTATCCAGGGCATTGTCAATCAATTCGTTGACATTTAGTAAGATGGGCGAAAATGCCAACCTGAGTTTGTAGGTTAACAAAGTATATCCGTAAGCATCAACCATTAAATCCAGATTCTTTGGGAGAGAACCTGAAAGCTGTTTATCCTTTGGAAAATCAACAAAATTTACCGGAACTGTGATTCTGCTTGTATAACGCTTTTCCAGACTATTCAACAACCATAAAAGCGTGGAGAGCGCCAGACAGACAACAAATACAAGCGCCTTATGGTAGCTGAAATTCTTGACTTTCCGCTTAACGAACAAGAATATTTTTTTTACCCAAATTTGCTTCATCGGTATACTTTTTTATCTGGCTCGTTTAGAATAAAAAAGGCCGGATTGTCCGGCCTTTTTTATTACTTTGCTACCGGAGCATCACTCATATCCTTAAGCACCACACTTTTATCAACTTTCAATTTAATATTAGGTGCTACCTCAAGATAGATGATTTGATCTTTAATCTCATCAATTCTTCCGTAAATGCCACCTGATGTGACAACCTTGTCTCCCCGTTGTAGGGCATCCCTGAATTTTTGTGTCTCTTTCTGCCGTTTCATCTGTGGACGAATCATAAAAAAGTAGAACACAACGATAATTAATACCAGTGGTAAAAACATTCCCAACATACTTCCCTGTGGTTGCTGTTGAGCGATAACAAATAATAGTGTACTCATTTCAAGTTATTTAAATCAATGTTAAAATTCTTATTTTCTACAAATGCGCCAATTGTCAATGTTTTGGTTTCGCCGTTTGAGGTTTCAATTTCGACTGTCTTAATCTGGTTTCCCCATTCTCCAGCAGTTTGAAAAATCACCTCAATGACAGAACTGTTGCCTGAAACGACCTCTTCTTTGCTGAACTGAACAGTCAGACATCCGCAAGTAGGTTCTACCTTTGTCAAGTGAAAAGGGGAACTTCCACTGTTCTTAAACTGAAAAGAATATGCCACAGTTTCCCCCTCTTTCAGGGTACCAAAATTATGCATTTCTTTGGTAAATTCAATCCTGCCCGGCGCCTTTTTTTTGTATGATCCGTTTGAAACGGAGGGGGAGGAGTGGCTGGATGTTTTATTCCCGCAACCCATTACCAGGATTGCCATAAAAAGAGAAAGTGCTATAAAATACCTGTAGATCATCCTTCCAAAAGACCTCGTCCCGCTTTCACTATTTTGCCCTGCTCCTTAAAGTCTTTGGTTATTCTATCCAAAACGCCATTGATAAAGATACTGCTTCGCTGGGTACTGTAATATTTAGCCAACTCGATGTATTCATTTAATGTCACCTTGATCGGAACTGATGGAAATTCAGTTAGCTCAGTAAGAGCGAGTTCCATAATCAGAATATCCATGGTGGCTACCCTGTCTACGTCCCAGTTCTTGGTGTAGGTCTCAATCGTCTTTCTGTTTTCCTCGCTCTTGGCAAGGGTCTTCCGGAATAGCTTAACCGTAAAATCCCGATCTTCATCATCCTTATACAAAGAAGAAAGGTGATCGTTGATGTTGTTCTCTTCCCTGAACTTTTTAAGCGTCTTTATGACCATGGAAACCACAAAATCAAGATCATCGTTCCAATAAATGCTTTGTTCTTCAAATTCATTGAAAACAAACTCGTTTTTTAGCAGGATCTCAGGATAGAAATCTTCACAAAACCTTCTGTCGATCTGAAAGTTATCTTCACTGTTAGCGAGATAATTGAGGTACAGTTCAGATTCTGCCATTGATTGGTAAATCTTCTTTACCAGCTCCTGACTGTTAACCCAATTGACTTTATTTTTCTGAACGAAAGTTGCCAGATCTTTGTTACTTCTTAACTTATTGATCAGACGGTTGGAAACAAAACGCAGATTTGGATTTAGCTCCTCCCTGGTCGGAAAATTCTTCTGCTTTCTTAGCTCAATTAATTTATCAGCGTAGTCGCAAAGCTCAATTGGCAGCGACAGCAACAAATGATAAAGTTCGTAGGTTTTCTGAATACTAAAATGCAATTCATTTTCAGATGCACTGATCAGTTTCTCTGGCGTTGAAACGTGCGCGTAGAGTATTTGCAGAACTTTTGTACGGATAATCCTTCGACTTATCATGCTAATTTATTTTTCCTTGAACGGCAAAAGTACAATAAAAAAGCGGCTAACCCATCATTTTAGCCCAAATGAGCCTTCAAAAGGGCTGCAAGATTGATAACATCCTCCTCCGTTGTATCAAAAGATGTCATTAATCTGACTTCACCTTTGGATTCATCCCAATCGTAAAAAAAGTACTCCTTTCTGATGATCGGAATAATTTCACGGGGGAGAATAGCGAAAATCCCATTTGCATCTACCTTTTGGGTTACCTTGATGGCATTGATTTCTGAAATTAAACCCAACAGCATTTTGGCCATTTCATTGGCATGCTTGGCGTTCGACTTCCAAATTTCATCCTGTAGGTATGGAATGAATTGTGCTGAAACAAATCTCATTTTCGAATACAATTGGGCGGCCTGTTTCCGATAATATTTCGTGTGTTTTGCCAAGGATGGTTGGAAAATCAATACAGCTTCACCCAACATCATACCGTTTTTTGTACCGCCAAACGAGAGCAGGTCAACACCGGCGTCTTTTGTGAAATCCCTGAAATTCAGGCCCAATGAGACAGCAGCATTGGCTATTCTGGCCCCATCCATGTGGAGATACATTCCCAGGGCGTGAACGATACCAGCCAGTTCTTTGATCTCTTCTACCGAATAAACAGTACCCATTTCGGTTACCTGGGAAATACTTAACAGGCCTGGTTGAGCATGGTGTTCAAAATCAAACCCATGCAGTTTCTTTATTAATTCGGCTGGATCGACCTTCCCGTTACCTGAAGGAATGGGAATCAGTTTACTTCCTGTAAATTTTTCCGGAGCGCCACATTCATCCACATTAATATGCGCTGTTTCAGCACATAATATGGAGTTAAAAGAGTGACACAGAGTCTGTATCGATAAGATATTGGCACCTGTCCCTGTCAATGTGAAGAAAACTTCAGTTTCATGACCGAACTCCTTTTTAAAGAGACTTTTTGCGTTTTCAGTATATATGTCTTCTCCATAGCCTATAGCATGACCCACATTTGCCATTTCTATGGCTTTCAGAATATTAGGATGTATTCCAGAATTATTATCACTTGCAAAACCCCGTTTACTCATATAATATGGAAATTAAGATTTGAATAGTTCTATTTTTTTTTTGATGAACAAAGGTAGATTTAGTTTTGTTTTTTCATATATTTCAGACACTATTCATTATTTTTTTTCGGATGTCAAGTCAAAAGGAGAAACCTGTCGTTAATATTTTCTGGATGCGGAGAGACCTAAGGCTGGATGATAATACTGCCTTGTTTCACGCGTTGAAGACCCGCGAGAATGTGCTGCCATTGTTTATTTTCAATCCTGATATTTTATCCAGAATTCCTGACGTTTTGGATTATAGGATCAATTTCATATATGAAACAATACAGCAAATAAAAAATGAATTGGAAAAATTTGGATCAACGCTTTGTGTTCTTCATGGTCGGCCAATGGATATTTTCAAATCGTTAATCGAAAAGTATCATATCTGCAGTGTCTATTGCAACAGAGATTATGAGCCTTACACAAATCACCGGGATATGCATGTGGAAAGGTTACTGAAGATAAACCGAACTGAATTTATCACCTACAAGGATCATGTTTTATTCGAAAAGGATGAGTTGGTTAAAAAGGATGGAAAACCCTATACCGTCTTTACACCCTATAAAAACAGGTTTCTGGAAAAATTGAATCAGGATAGTGTTCGTGCCAACAAAACCTCACTCTACTTCCATAATTTTATCAGGATGAAACCGATGGAGATGCCATCTATTGAATCACTTGGTTTTTCCCGGGTAGCGAATATTTTTCCGCCCAGGTCACTTCCGCAAAGTTTGTTGGAAAATTATGAAGAAAACCGTGATTTTCCTGCCAGGAATGGTACTTCAAAATTGAGTCTTCACCTAAGATATGGTACAGTAAGTATCAGAAAAATTACCGCCCTGGCGATGCTTCATTCCCAAACATTTTTGTCGGAGTTAATCTGGAGAAACTTTTACAGTCAGATTTTGTGGTTTTTTCCTCAGGTTTCCACCAGGGCTTTTAAACCCGCCTATGACAATATCCGCTGGGAAAATGATCAGAACCACTTTCAGGCCTGGTGCGATGGTGTGACCGGATATCCTCTGGTGGATGCGGGAATACGGGAACTGAATCAAACCGGATTTATGCACAACCGGGTCAGAATGGTGACTGCCAGCTTTCTGTGTAAGCACCTGTTGATCGATTGGAAGTGGGGTGAAACCTATTTCGCCGCAAAATTGAACGATTACGACCTTGCCTCCAACAATGGAGGATGGCAATGGGCCTCAGGTTCAGGTTGTGATGCGGCTCCCTATTTCAGGATATTCAATCCGGAATTGCAGATACAAAGGTTTGATCCGCTATACATATACATCAAAAAATGGATACCTGAGTTTGGAACTGACCAATATCCCGCGCAAATCATTGATCATCATTTTGCAAGAGAAAGAGCCATTGCAAGGTACAAAGAAGGATTGGCTGAAGTTGGCTAATATTCAATAATCTTAAGATACCGGTGCTGTTTTTTGAGGTAGCTTTTAATGATTATCCGGGTATCCCAATTGTCGTTTTTCTTACGAATACAATCATTCAAGGTCTCCCAATCAGCCTTGGATATATTACCGGATAAAAAACCATATCCAATATATTTCCCCTGGGCAATTTTTACAACAGCCACCTCGTCTGTGTTCCTGATATTTTCAAGAATAAAGAAATTCTGGGATTGGAATAGCCAGGGTCTGATTGCCTCCATTACCTTGGCATTGTATAATTCTGGTTTTTCCTTCCCTTCACAAGCACCCAAACAACTGCCAATTCTGGAATTGAAGCAGGGTGAGCGTTGATCATCCAGATGACAAAGCTTCTTACACAGGGTATGTGCTTCGGCCTTTGTATGAAGCAAATCAATAGCTTCCTGATAGAAAGTGAAAGATGTTAAGGGAATCGACTCATCACTTATCTTTTGAACCTGCAAATTCAGGAACCCTTCACTGTCTTCAAATGAAAAGATGCCGTAATTGTTGGCAGATCTTCTCTGCATTCGGTTGTAGAACGGACGGTTTGCCTTTATTTCTTCAGATTCCTGAAGTAGAGCGACCAATTCACTTCCGGTAACTTCGTGACTGACAGAGGCTATTCTTTCACTCATCTCCATCGCCTTTTTTGTCAGGCGATTGTTGAGATGGGCGATTACACGCTGATGAATGTTTTTGCTTTTACCGATGTAGATGAGATCTCCTTTGGCATCATAAAAGTAGTAGACACCACAGTGTCCGGGCAGGGATGCAATTGTTTCCTCAGTTAGATTTCCCTTCCGTGAAGAGAAAAGATCGTGATCGGCAGTCTCGTTCTGCCTGAGAATTTTCTCAAACAGTTTCACGGTAGCCAGGGCATCACCTCCTGCACGATGCCTCTCTTCTATGGTGATGTTCAAATCCTGACAGAGGTTTCCCAAAGAGTAGGAGCGAAGCCCGGGGATCAACTTCCTGCTAAGGCTTACCGTGCACATGGTTTTGCGTTTGTAATCATACCCCAGCCGTTTAAACTCTTCGCGGACAAAGGAATAATCAAATGCGGCATTATGGGCCACAAAAATTGTATTTGCTGTAATTTCGACGATTTTCTTGGCTATCTCATAGAACTTGGGTGCAGTCTCCACCATTTCGTTTGATATGCCTGTCAATTGGGTGATGTTCCAGGGGATGCCACATTCAGGATTCACGAGCGAACAGAATGAATCTATGATTTCACTCCCATTGTAGATGTAAATGGCAATTTCGGTGATCTTGCCATTGGAAGGCGAACTACCGGTTGTTTCTACATCTATTATGGCATAATTCATTATTTATAAGGACTTTGCTTTTATCTTAAGGATGGCATTTTACTTAATCCCTAAATTGCCAAATTTGAATTTCTGTGAGTAAGCAGTAAATAAAAAATCAAACGTGGGATCAGAAATCAAACAAAATTATTTTTTCTGATCGGAAATGCATCCAAAAGTTGGATAAATTCTCAAACAAATAGCTATTTTTAATCCGGGTGGAACCATCATTTTTTCTGATTCGGAGTGCTGTCAAAAGATTATTGTTACATTTGCGGCTCAATTACCGGCCCCATAGTTTAATGGATAGAATGGAAGATTCCGGTTCTTTTGATCTGGGTTCGAATCCCGGTGGGGTCACTAATGCTCTTGTAAATCTGAGGTTTACAAGAGTATTTTTAATATTGTCGAGTAGTATTGGTTTATCGCTGTTCCATTCACGCATTAATTCTATAAAGCAAACCTCAAAACTTGTACATTGTATAAATATTGCTATCTTTCGATCATAAAATTTAAACCCTAAGCAATGAAAACCAGAACGTTATTTTTAATATTTCTACTTTTCTCCATCAGCGTTTCAGGGCAGGAAGTATCAAATAATCAGGATACTATTCCTCAAAAACGCAAAAATGTAATAAAATTTCTACCTGAGAACCTGGTTCTCAACTCTCTTACGTTTGAGTATGAACGAAAATTTAGTCCAAAAAGCTCTTTTATTCTTGGAATAGGACTTGCTTCTCCTAAGTCATTTGCCAATAAGTTTGGCATTAATAATCCCGACAATGTGATCACAAATGATGCTTTCAGCACTATGTCTGTTCGGGCTGCCTACCGTCATTATGCCGGACACCATGTCAGACCGGTTGGATTTTATTTCTCGCCTTACCTGAAATACCAGAAAATCTCAGCTAATGCAGATAATTATACGACAGTAACTGATCCTCAATTTGGTTCAACCAGTTTCAGTGAAAAATTTGATATTGGCATCAATACTTTGAATTTTGGGTTGCAGTGGGGGGTTCAGTTCATGTTAGCCAAAAGAGTAGCCGTCGATTTTTATTTCCTTGGGATAGAAGCAGGGATAGCTAATATAACTGCTAACGTGAAATCGGATGAGGCAAAATCTATCGATGTGATCTATAACGGTGTTAACGATAATATTCAACAACTACCTTCTTTTTTGAGAGACAAAATAAAAGCGACAAAGGTTGGTTCCAATGAGGTTGATGTTAAGGGAAACTCAATTCCTTATCCCTGGCTTCGCAGTGGTATAAGCATCGGGATCGCTTTTTGAACTTAGTGAAGATTTATTTAGAAAAGAGTCAGAATGATTGTTCCGGCTCTTTTGCTATTAACTGATATTTTTGATCAGGATTGGGTTGGATTCGTATTGTGAAAGCATCGCATTGATTAACCGGGCTTCTTCATAATATTTTAACTCCTCAGGTTTGATGTTTCGTGGAAAAACCTTCCGATCAAATAAATATTCAGCTCTTCTTGTTCCCGATAGCAGGGGCAATGCAGGTGTATACCAATATCCATTCTGCAGAAAAATAATATTAGTAAAACTGGTATCTGTAAGTAGACCGTTCCGGACAATCAGTATTTCATCCTGACTACCGCGATCCTCCAACAAACGATTCAGCGAATCCCTGTTTTTGTATTTAAAGGAATAGTCAATCGCATTCCTTTCAACTAATTTCAGACTCTCGATTTTTTTGAATATATATGCCTCATATTCAATATTTTCAATTCTATCTGAATAGGTAACCCGGCAGCGTACCTTTTCACTTTTCAAGTTCTCAGGTACCTCTAAGGTCTGTGATAGAAAAATAGGGGCACATACCCCAAGAAAATGCCTTCTGGAACGGTTCATCCGCTCCTCATGAAGAGGAATCCTGTGAAAAGTCCCATTTTCATAACAGATTGTTTCAATGAGTTGTAACATATATTTTGTCTATTAATTCATTGTACTCTTTTTCAGGATCACTGTGCATGGTAATTCCGCCTCCACTTTTGTAATACAATTTGCCATTCATCTTCTCTATAAAACGAATCATAACAGCTGAGTCCAGATTATTCCCGTCAAAGATCCCAAAAATACCTGTGTAGTAACCTCTTTGGTACCCTTCAACCTCCCTGATTATTCTCAAAGTAGAATCTTTTGGAGCCCCGCATATGGACCCTGCCGGTAATAACTTGCAGACAATAGATCCTATATTTGATTGATAATCTGCGGGTAGTGTCCCTGAAATTTCAGAACTGATCTGTAGCAACCTTTTGTCATGTGTAACAATTTCATCCAAATACCTGTATCTTTTCACGTGAACATTGTTGGCAACCATGGATAGGTCGTTGCGAATCAGATCGACAATGGTGGCATGCTCTGCTTTCTCCTTTTCGTCAGCCATGATAATATCTTCTGCGCCAGGGATCGCGGCATCAATGGTACCTTTCATGGGAAAGGAGGAAATTTCCCCATTCGATATCCCGACAAAACACTCTGGCGAAAAAACGACAAACTGATCTTTGAACAACAACCGATAAGGAGCGCTGCTTTCCTCAAATATGTGCTCAAGGCTCCAGTTGGTCTCTATTTCCGTTGGGAATGTCAGGTTTAGCAAGAATGTATTGCCCAAATGGATCTGATTCAGAACCTTCCGAAAAGCGGTAAGGTAGAATAAAAAACCAATTGGGGTTTTACTAAAATTCAGTTGCTGTTGATCCGTAGCAGCAATATCTTTGTTGCGCAGTCCATTCACCGAAAAATATATCCCCTCCTTCGCAGCATCCTGGAAAGTATAAATATACGGACTATTCATTTCATAATCAATGACAAACAAAAATGGAATTCCCTTTTGTCCAAGATTGTTCATCTTTTGAATAAAAATATCAAGATTGCTTGTCAACATTGTTACTGTCCAAGAATTGAATTTAGCTTTTTAAGATCTTTTATCACAATGTTATCCCTTGACCATGTAAAAATATCTTGTTTTTCCATCTCCTGAACCGTTCTCGACAATGAAGGACGGGTAACGCCGAAAAGTTCTGCAAGATTAGTCTGAGTTTGGTCAATGGCCACGTAACCGTTTCCACCGTTTTTCATCATTTGCAAAATGTAGTAGGCGATCTTCTCTTTGATTGTCCTGAGTGATAAGAAGGTGATCTTTCCGCTTAGAAATTGCGCTTTACCCGATACAATATTGATATAATTCACCATTACCCGAGATTCAAGTGAAAGCATATCTGTAAATTCCTTTTTCAGAATAATCATTATTTTTCCATCAGTCCTGGCATTCAAAAAAACCGGAAATTTACTCTTTGGCCCATAAAGAAAGGCCGCTGCAACCATTTGAGGAGGATCCAACTCTTCTATTTTAAGGGAGTTACCTGCAAAATCAACCATTTCTCCCTGTAGTCGGCCCTCCATCAATAGAATGGCTTTGTCGACAGGATCTCCAGCCTGGGCCAAGAGTTCACCGCTCCTGAAATGTCGGATTTGATGCTTTACCTGACTGAAAAGATGGGTAAGTTCCTCAAAAGTTAATCCCCTGAAAAGCGGAGAGTTCAATAAAATTGGATACATGGCAATAAAATCAACTGTAAATGTAACAAATGTTACAGATCATGCATAAAGTATGTACTACTTTTGATTCGGAAAGTAACTTTTGTTGATAGGTCATTAACCTAGGGAAAATTTAAAAAAGGATTATGAAGCGGGATATTATTAAAATTGATGAAGAAAAATGCACGGGTTGCGGTGATTGCGTGCCAAATTGTCATGAAGGGGCATTGCAGATCATAGACGGGAAGGTTCGGCTCGTAAGCGAATTGATGTGTGATGGGCTGGGGGCCTGCATTGGCCACTGTCCGGAAGGCGCCATCACCATAGAACAACGCGAGGCTGAGCCTTATGATGAGTTAAAGGTCATGGAAGCAATGGTTGGAAAGGGCTTTAATACAGTTGTTGCCCATTTGAGACACCTCCGGGAGCATAGCGAAACTTTTTACCTGAAACAAGGTATGGGCTATTTGATTGAACATGAGGCCATATTATCTTTTGCGATCCAAGATGTAAAAGATGCTGTTCATCAGACAGTTGCACCTGCGAATAATCCTTCCTGCGGTGGTGGTTGTCCGGGTTCGCAGACGGTAGTTTTTGATCCTTCCTCACTTAGACCCGTTGGAAACGCGCCAACTTTACCTGCAGCTTCGCAATTGAGGCAATGGCCCGTGCAGTTGCATTTGATTAACCCTGCCGCCGTCTATTTTCAGGGTTCCGATCTTTTGGTGGCTGCGGATTGTTCAGCCTTTTCTTTGGGCAATTTTCATTCCAACTGGTTAAAAAACAGATCATTGGTAATAGCATGTCCTAAATTGGATCAAGGAAAGGAGATTTACCTGAAAAAATTAATAGATCTTATTGAGCAATCAAAAGTTAATACGATTACGGTGCTAATCATGGAAGTGCCATGCTGCGGAGGATTGTTGCAATTGGTACAAATGGCAGTGCAGCGTTCGGAGCGAAAAGTTCCCGTAAAGGCCGTAACGGTCAGTATCAAAGGTGAAATATTAAATGAACAGTGGGTTTAATAAAATTATGTATCTAATTTAAAATTAATAGTTTATAAAATAATTCATACAATGGAATCAGCAAAAATATTCAATTTGGCTAAAGATATTGCCTATTCAAAAGATGCAGTTGTCAGCAAAACAATCATTAAAAAACCGGTTGGAACCGTGACACTTTTTGCCTTTGATGCCGGACAGGGACTAAGTCCGCATGTTGCACCATTTGATGCTTTGGTTCAGATTCTGGATGGTGGGTGTACCTTTTCCATCGAAGAAACAAAATTTGAAATGACTTTGGGTGACTGTATCATCTTACCTGCTGGCAAAGTACATGCAGTAGAGGCACTTGTACCATTCAAAATGCTGTTGACGATGATTAAGGCAGGCGATTTTCCGGTGCGCAGGGCAGAATAATATTGAAATAATAAGGCATTCGTTGGGAAATACTGTCTCAGGGTACCCTGATTTCTCATAAAAGGATATTGGTTTTGATTATCTTTGTATCAAAATCTAACTGTGTTATGAAGCGTTTGGGTACCTATTTTTTACAGGGATTGTTGCTGATCTCACCTTTGGCGGCAACGGTATATATCGTATTCTTCCTTTTTCAATTTACGGATGGCTTGTTGAGTACCTTCCTTGAGAAATATTTTCAGCTGAAATTACCTGGTCTTGGTATATTAATCATAGTCGTTTTGCTGGTATTTTTGGGAATAATTGGGGAAACAATTTTTGCCAGGCCAGTCAAATTGCTCATTAATAGAATTTTAAATAGAACACCCATTCTGCGGTTGATCTATACTTCATTCAAAGATCTTTTCTCCGCTTTTGTCGGGAAAGAGAAGAAATTTCATCGTCCGGTGGTTGTTCAGGTGGACGAGAAGAATGATATCTGGCGAATGGGTTTTTTGACCAACGATAAAATGGGCAAAATGGGATTGGAAGGGAAGGTTGCGGTCTATTTCCCGTTGTCCTACAACATCTCCGGAATATTGTATATTGTTCCTGCAAACAGAATCAAACCACTAAACATCTCACCGGCAGAAGCCATGAAATTTATTTTGTCCGGAGGGGTTTCTGAGATGGATGGTTTAACGGATAAAATCGTTTAACCTACTGACAAATTTACATTCTGTTTTTTTGGTTTACTTTTTGCTGTTTACTTTTGGTTAAATTTTAAAATCGAAGTTATGATCTGGATTATTTTTATTGGATTTGCATTGGCCAGTTGGCTGGTCAGTCATCAGTTGAAAAGCAGGTTTGCCAAATATTCCAAAATACCTACTGCAAACGGCATGTCAGGTAAAGAGGTCGTTGAGAAAATGCTGCGGGATAACAACATCTATGGTGTCAAAATTGAATCGGTAGAAGGCGAATTAACTGATCATTATAATCCAGCCGATAAAACGATAAATCTCAGTGAAGCGGTTTATTACGGAACAAATGTGGCGGCAGCTGCTGTGGCGGCCCACGAAACAGGTCATGCCCTTCAACATGCTCAGGCATATGCATGGCTTGGGTTGCGTTCTTCTCTGGTACCTGCGGTTAGTTTCAGTTCAAGATACATGCAGTGGATTTTGCTTGGGGGAATCCTACTGATAAATACATTTCCCGCACTTCTACTTTTTGGTATTTTCCTTTTTGCCATGACGACACTCTTCAGTTTCATCACTTTACCTGTCGAAATAAATGCAAGCAACAGGGCTTTGGTCTGGCTGCAAACCAGTGGCATTACAACCACTCAGACACATGAGAATGCTGAAGATGCGCTTAAATGGGCCGGTTATACTTATGTTATTGCAGCTATTGGATCATTGGCTACTTTGTTGTATTACATCTCCATTTACATGGGCAGGAGAAATTAATCAAGCTTCAATTTTTACAGCTGTGAGATTTGATTTTCTGGACTCTTTATAATTAGAATTTGATTTTATCAAATTCTCAGCTACCAATTCAGCGATATCTTTTACCTGGCTTTCAGAAAATCTTGTAACCCAACTTGCAACTAATCCGATCTGAATTCTTGCTTATCAATGAATTGGCAATTTTCGAGTTCGGATTTGTGTACTACGGATTTTCGTTTTACGAATGGTGCATATTTGTATTTTAGTGCGTCGTAAAGTTTGCGAACAGGTTGGTTTGGCTCTGAACAACGACGGATCATAATCACTTCTTCGTGGTTATTTTGAGCCAAAGTGGTTACTGCTTTCCGGGTGTTCATGGTGCGGACAATCTCGCGCCAGCCGGAGTGGATGCCTTCTTTTTT
>JAVHPO010000144.1:0-2526 GCA_036170635.1 Prolixibacteraceae bacterium
GGCTGCGGCTTCATCCATCAGGTCAATGGCCTTGTCGGGCAAAAACCGGTCGGTGATGTATCGTTGCGACAACTCAACTGCGGCAATGATGGCATCGTCTTTGATCCGTACCTTGTGGTGATTTTCATATCGTTCTTTCAATCCGCGAAGGATGGAAATGGCCGATTGGGTATCAGGTTCGTCCACCATCACCAGCTGAAAACGGCGCTCCAGCGCTTTGTCTTTTTCGAAATATTTTTGGTATTCACTCAGCGTGGTGGCCCCAACAGCGCGCAAGTCACCCCGTGCCAGGGCGGGTTTGAGAATATTGGCCGCATCCATGGCACCTTCGCCTTTCCCTGCACCAACCAGTGTGTGTATCTCATCGATAAAGAGAATCACTTCACCCTCGGCCTGTTCGACTTCCTGGATAACTGATTTGAGCCGCTCCTCAAATTCCCCTTTGTATTTGGCGCCGGCAATCAACGCCCCCATATCAAGGGAAAAGATTTGCTTGCTTTGCAGGTTTTCTGGAACATCACCACGGACAATTCTTTGGGCCAGGCCTTCCGCGATTGCGGTCTTACCGGTGCCCGGTTCTCCTACCAGGATTGGATTGTTTTTTGTTCTGCGTGAAAGTATCTGCAAAACCCTCCGGATCTCCTCGTCACGGCCAATTACCGGATCGAGTTTGCCTGAACGGGCCGCGTCGTTGAGGTTGACGGCAAAACGGTTGAGGGAGTTGAAGGTATCTTCCGCGGTTTGGCTCTCCACCTTTGAGCCTTTTCTCAATTCCCGGACGGCATCCTCCAGTCCTTTTCTGTCGACACCCTGCTCTTTCATCAATTTGCTTACAACATCTCCGGTTTCAAGCAAAGCCAAAAGAAGATGTTCGACGGAAACAAATTTATCCCCCATCTTTTGGGAGAGAGCAATAGCTTTCTGGACAGTCGAATTGGCAGTCGTTGAGAGAAATGGTTCACCCCCGGTTACTTTTGGAAAACCATTGATGATGCGATCGAGTTCTTTGGTAAAATAAACAACATTGACACCGGTCTTTTGAAGTAGAAAAGCAGTAATGCTCTCTGCTTCAGATAACAAACCCTTCATCAGGTGAGCCGTCTCGATAGACTGCTGATTGTTGCCGGCAGTTATCTGGATGGCTTGTTGAACCGCCTCCTGTGCTTTGATGGTAAAATTGTTGAAATTCATATCTTGTTTTTTTAAGTTTCTCATTTGAATGCACTAGGTACAATCAAATCAGTGGCCAAACATGAAATTTAGACAATTTGACATCAATGTACTGATAAAGAGGCAATAATGTCAGATTTTGATGAAGTGGGAACAGTCAAAATGGCAACGGTATCAGCTTACCCACAAGTCAGAACCGGGAGATGA
Organism: Prolixibacteraceae bacterium; assembly: GCA_036170635.1. Lineage (GTDB taxonomy): Bacteria > Bacteroidota > Bacteroidia > Bacteroidales > Prolixibacteraceae > CAINVV01. The sequence goes on from JAVHPO010000144.1 coordinate 1,378, forward strand.
TTTGGTTACTCCCTTGTATCGGTATCCGGCTTTTTCAACAGCCAATTTGATCATCTCTTCACTGATCTGGTCACCTTTAACACTTACATGACCGGTTGTGAAGTCAGCAACTGCATCCTGGATACCTTGAATTTGTTTGATCTCTTTTTCGACATGGGCGGTGCAATTTTTGCACTTCATTCCTTCAACCAAAAATATTTTTGCAGACATAGTATTCGAATTTTAGCTATTAAAAAATGAATTTTGTATTCAATTCAAATTTAAGGTAAAGATGAGGAATTATCCCATCAAAAACTGCGAATTTCATGCGTATATAATTAATTTTTTAAAGGTCGCATGGAATACCCAATTATTCATTTTCGGTTGGTGTGAAAATATTCTCATGGGTATTTCAGTTAAAAGATGTATTTCAAAAGCTAAAATTTGCTTGGAAAATCATTATTGGGCGACAAAGAGATAGGTGATTGTCCCGCGCTCTTTCTCTGGAGCGCTGTTGTCGGGATTAAAAAGGGTCTTTTCAGCCGCTTGTTTGGCATAGGCCAAAATGGTGGGATCCTTCAGGTTGACCGGTTCGCGGGGATTGGCCGACAGAACATCCCCATTTCTGTTTACCACGATATCTACAACTACCTCGCCACCACCCTGGGCCAGATAGACCGGAATAGGTAATTGAAGATGATAACGGTTTCCAAGTAAATAGTGAATGTTTGATTTTCCTTTGAAGGAGGAACGCTTGGCCTCCTCGCGGGTCATACCCTCGGTACTGGCTACCGGCATGGGAATATCGCCAATGACGGGGATTTTCTTCGCAAGGTTCTTGTTTACATCGCTTTCCAGTTTTTTTGCTTCTGCTACTTCCCTGGCATACTCTTTGTCGAAAAAGGGATCGCCGGAGGTCCGTCCGGATTGATCTCCCAAATTGACAGCCCTGTTGGAGTTATTTGCTCCGGATTTTCCCCCGTTCAAAGCGAGGGACTGATTACCGGCATCCATTTTATCCTTTTCCGTATTTGGTAATTTAACCTCTTCCGAAACCAGGTCCACGAATAGGGCATCTGAGGGTAGATCGAGGTTATTCTTCAATTCGATAAACAACAGGCACACCAGCACCACCAGGTGAATAACCAGTGTTGCTATGATTCCATTGAT
>JAVHPO010000144.1:2626-4306 GCA_036170635.1 Prolixibacteraceae bacterium
GAAGGATTCTAAGGCGCAAAATTACGTCAAAGAAATCAGATTTGAACAAAACATCCTATTTTTGGGAATAAGGAGGATTTTACTCCACGAACCAGTCGGAATGGAGTGGAGGAAAGAGCTGTTTTTGGATGCTTTTTTCGTAAAGTGAGGTGATGGCTTCTCTTCCTTTGATTCCAAGATCTACCGAGAAATCATTCACATACAACTGAATATGGCTTCTCATCACCGTTTCATCCATGGATTGCGCATGTTGCCTGACGAAAGGGATCGAATCGTTAGGATTTTGAAACGCATACTCCACGCTGCGCCGCAGGATCCGGTTCACTTTCAACCGAATCTCCTGAGGCAGATTCCTTTGGATGATGATGCCACCGAGCGGAATGGGCAATCCGTTTTGCTTTTCCCAAAGTTCGCCGAGATCAACAATCTTTTTGAGTCCTTTGGCCTGGTAAGTGAATCTGTTTTCGTGGATGATAACTCCGGCATCAACTTCCCCCGATAGGATGACCTCTTCAATGTCCGAAAAAAGGTATTCTGCTTTCTGTTTCAGGTGCGGATAGGCCAACGAAAGAAGCAGGTTGGCGGTGGTATATTTTCCTGGGATGGCGATTTTCAGATCCTGCAATTCATCGGGATAGATTTTGTGTTTGCTGATGAGCAATGGACCGTTGCCAAAACCAAGGGCGCTTCCGGAGGTCAACAGTTGGTAAGTTTCAGAAAGATAGGCGAAAGCATGATAACTCACTTTGGTGACTTCGATGGCAGCCGCAAAGGCCATTCGGTTCAACTCCTCCACATCGGCCAAATGAAGATTAAATCGCAGACCTTCGGTATCGATTCTCCCGTTTACCATCGCATCAAAAATAAAGGTGTCGTTGGGACAAGTGGAGAAACCCAGGGTAAGCTTCATGTGTTTATAATTTGTTTTTTATTTGCCACATTGAATCGAAGATCAGCGAAACTAATTCGTCCCGACTGATCGGGACTCACTTCATCAGGAAAGCTGTTTGATTTTTGCAAACTTGCGGAGAAAACGGAAAAGCTCGTCAGTGAGGTTTTCGATGGCAAGGGGGATGTCCCATTTGGTTGTGTCCCTCGATTCAACATAATTGGAGATGGCACGAATCTCAAGGAAAGGGACCTTCTCATGCATACAAACATAAAAGACTGCCGCACCCTCCATGGATTCGACATCAGGATCAAAATTGACAGATATTTTTGTAATACTTTCAGTTGTCCCATGACTGATATTTCCAGTCACCCCGTTGACCGAGGCTAGTTCCAATTCCTTGAAATGGTTAGGGTTCACCATTCTTCCATTTTTGAATGGGAATTGATCGCATTCCATAAATCCTGCATCAAAAAGAGAAACTACCCCATTGATCTCTTCTATACCAAGGTCACAAATTTGTTCGCTTTTTACATTGACAACGGTACCAATAGAGAGTTCATCGCGGAAGGTTCCGGCTATTCCGGCATTGATAACCAGATCGTATTTTGTTGTATAAAGCGCTCTTGTGAGGTGATAGGCTGTAAAAGTCATGCCGACTCCCGGAATAAGCAGATCGATTTCGAGATCATACCATTTGTAGCGGAAGATATTCTTCCCTTCTCCCTCTATCTCAACAAGGTTCTCGAAAAACTGATAGAGTTCAAAACAGGTCGCTCCAACAAACAATA
>JAVHPO010000145.1:0-4294 GCA_036170635.1 Prolixibacteraceae bacterium
GCCATAATATTTTGAGAGAGCCGGATATAAAATGCGTTTGATCAGGGATGATTTACCCGATCCACTGACTCCGGTGACGACAGTCAGGGTATTGAGCGGAAATTTCACATCAAATCCTTTCAGGTTGTTCTCCCTTGCACCGGTTATTTCGAGATAATTGTTCCATTTTCGGCGATGATCAGGCACAGGAATTTTCTCCGCACCGGTCAGGTATTTGGCAGTACTGCCTACCGGATTAAGTAGCAGCTCTTCCAGTGTTCCTTCAAACACAACCTCTCCTCCATGCTGACCGGCCAATGGACCAATGTCGATCAGGTAATCCGCTGCCCGGATGATCTCCTCGTCATGTTCGACCACAATGACACTATTCCCAAGCTGTTGCAGCTTTCGCAGGACTTTGATCAATCGTCCTGTGTCGCGCGCATGAAGCCCGATCGATGGCTCATCCAGAATGTACATTGAGCCCACCAGGCTGCTTCCCAGGGAGGTAGCCAGATTGATTCTTTGGGATTCTCCTCCTGACAAGGTGGAGGAGAGTCTGTTTAAGGTCAAATAACCCAAACCAACATCGCAAAGGAACTCAATTCTGTTGTTGATTTCGATCAGGAGTCTTTCTGCTACCACCTGATCTGTCTCAGAAAGAGAAAGTTGCCTAAAGAAATGTTGCAACTCTGTTATTGGAAGATTGACAAGTTCTGTTACCGATTTACCATCGACTTTCACATAGGCAGCCTCCTTTTTTAACCTGGTGCCTTCACATTCCGGACAGGTTGTTTTTCCACGGTACCGTGAAAGCATAACCCGGTACTGGATTTTATAAGTCTGTTCCTCCAACTGCTTGAAAAAGGCATTTAGTCCCTCAAAATAGCTGTTGCCAGTCCAAAGTAATCTTTTTTGAGCTGCTGAAAGCTCGTAGTAGGGCTTGTGAATCGGAAAATCAAATTTGGCTGCTTGTTTGACCAGCTGATCCTTCCATTCTCCCATTTTTTCACCTTTCCAGCAAACAATAGCATCACTGAATACGGATAGTGATTTGTTAGGAACCACAAGGTCTTCATCAATGCCAATGGTCTTGCCATAACCTTCGCAAACAGGACAGGCGCCGATTGGATTGTTAAAGCTAAAAAGATGAAGGGAAGGTTCTTCAAAAGTAATTCCATCCGATTCGAAGCGGTTGGAAAATTTTCTGGTTTCAGAATAATTCTCTTGCTCTACCCTGGTAAGACACTCACCTTTACCTTCAAAAAAGGCTGTTTGTACAGAATCCGCGATTCGGGAAGGAAAATCTTCATCCTCCGAAACCGGCATTCTGTCAATGAGAACATTTATTTCGACAGGCTTCTTTTTGTACTGGTCCAGATCACTTATTTTTATTACTTCCCCATCCAGTTCAAGTCTGGTAAATCCTTGTTGCAGAAGTAATTCTGCCTCTTTTGCAAGGCTTCTTCCATTGTTAAGCTGCATGGGAGAAACGATTGTGATTTTGGTGCCGATAGGGAAGGAGACCAGATAGTTTACCACATCCACCACTTCATGCCTGATCACCTGATTTCCGGAAATTGGCGAAAAAGTCCTTCCAATCCTGGCATAAAGCAATTTGATGTAATCATAAATCTCGGTGGAGGTACCTACCGTAGATCTGGGATTGCGGGTATTTACCTTCTGTTCGATAGCGATGGCAGGCGGAATGCCTTTGATGTAATCCACTTCCGGTTTGTCCATTCTTCCAAGAAATTGACGGGCATAGGAAGAGAGCGATTCAACATACCGGCGCTGCCCTTCGGCATACAAAGTATCAAAAGCAAGGGATGATTTTCCTGAACCGGATAGTCCTGTTATGACAACCAATTTATTTCTGGGAATCTTTATATCGATGTTTTTAAGGTTGTGGACTTTTGCCCCTTTTATTTCAATATATTGATTTTTAATACCTTCAGACATGTTTTATTGTTTGTTATTCGATTTTACGAACCGGTAAAAATACAAATACTTTCCTGTTTTGTGTGAATATTAAAAGATTGTCAAATCTTGCAGCATAGAAGGTCTGATTTTGAAATATTCGGATTTTGTACTGTTATTTTGTGTAAATAGTACAAATAGATTTTTTTATAGAATATGATCAAGAGTGCCTTACAAATAGAAAGGGCAAAGTATGCGCCAAAGATGCCAAAAGCTTTGCAGGGAAATGTTAAAATCGTTGTTGGGAAGAGTACTGAATCAGTTGCCGACCAGGATGAAATTAAGAAGCTATTTCCAAATACCTACGGGATGCCAATCCTCACTTTGGAAAAAAGTGAGGAAGCAGTTGCTACCAAGGTTTTGAATGTTGGTGTTATCCTGTCAGGTGGACAAGCTCCGGGGGGTCACAATGTGATATCCGGTATTTTCGATGCTTTGAAAAAATTGAATGCTGCCAACCGTTTATATGGTTTTCTTGGTGGTCCCAGCGGTTTGGTGCTTCACAACTACATCGAAATTACCTCTGATATAGTTGAAGAGTTCAGAAACACCGGTGGATTTGACATCATTGGATCCGGTCGTACCAAACTGGAGGAAAATGAACAATACGATAAGGGACTTGAAATTTGCAAGAAGCTATCCATTTCAGCCATCGTTATTATTGGTGGTGATGATTCGAATACCAATGCCTGTGTTTTGGCAGAGTATTATTTGAAAAAGAAGAGCGGCGTACAGGTAATTGGGTGTCCCAAAACGATTGATGGCGATTTGAAAAATGAAATGATTGAGACTTCTTTTGGTTTCGACACTGCCTGTAAAGTCTATTCAGAATTGATTGGAAACATCATGCGTGATGCTACATCTGCCAAAAAATATTGGCATTTCATCAAATTAATGGGACGTTCAGCCTCTCATATCGGGTTGGAATGCGCCCTTCAGACCCAGCCAAATATTTGCCTGATTTCTGAAGAAGTAGCTTTCAAAGAGCAAACATTGCAACAAATAGTGGATGACCTCGTTAGAACAATTACCAAACGGGCAGTCAACAACGAAAATTTTGGTGTTGCGCTGATTCCCGAAGGTTTGATAGAGTTCATTCCTGAAATGAAAATATTGATTGATGAGCTGAATGAGCTTCTTGCCGAAGGTTCAGCCTCCGCTAAAGCATTCATAGCTATTGCCACAGATGATGATAAGCGTGATTTTGTGATCAAACATCTTTCTGAAGCGTCAGGTAAAGTTTTTAAGGTATTGCCAAAAGGTATTGCCAAACAGCTTACACTTGACCGTGATCCTCATGGAAATGTTCAGGTTTCAAGAATTGAGACAGAGAAACTATTGATCGAAATGGTTGAAAAGCAGCTCTCTATCCTGAAAAAGCAGGGAATTGCCAAAGTGAAATTTTCGGCCCAAAACCATTTTTTTGGTTATGAAGGGCGTTGTGCGGTACCTTCTAATTTTGATGCGGATTACTGCTATTCCTTGGGTCAAACAGCCGCTATACTCATTGCCGGCGGAAAATCCGGTTACATGGCATCTGTCAGAAACACAACAAAATCTTCAAATGAATGGGTTGCCGGAGGAGTTCCAATTACCATGATGATGAACATGGAGAGGAGAAACGGAGTCATGAAACCGGTCATTCAAAAAGCCCTGGTTCGAATGGATGGTGCGCCGTTTAAGGCATTTGCGGCCCAACGTGAAGAGTGGGCTATTCATACTTCCTTTGTCTATCCAGGACCAATCCAATACTGGGGACCTGCGGCTGTTTGCGATGCTACTACCAAAACGCTTCAGTTGGAGCAAAATTTGTAGTAGTTCGTTTCACTATCTGAAGATAACTTTACACGATAAAAACCGCCTGGAATTATTTTTCCGGCTGTTTTTATTTTTCGTTGATCAAACAAACTGTATGGCATGCCACAATTCCGGCAGTCTCCGTTCTAAGTCTGGAGTTGCCGAGAGAGACAGGGATAAAACCCTTTTCTAACGCCAGTTTTATTTCTAAAGGATCAAAATCTCCTTCAGGGCCAATAAGAATTAGTGAACTTTGGCCAGGCAAAACAGAGTTTTTGAGTAGTCGCTTGTCACCTGATTCACAATGTGCGATCATCTTTACACCTTCAAAAGTAGAATCAACTAACTCTTTGAATGAGGTCAATGAAGCAAGTTCGGGAAGAAAGGTTTGCCCTGACTGTTTCATGGCAGAAATTAATATTTTCTCCAGTCTTTCAGATTTAATATCCTTACGTTCAGAATGTTGACATATTATTGGAACAATTCTGTCAATACCAATTTCGGTTGATTTTTCAAGAAACCATTCAAATCTTTCGTT
>JAVHPO010000146.1:0-4267 GCA_036170635.1 Prolixibacteraceae bacterium
GTTTGAGCGCCTCCTATTGGTACAGGAATAATTTCCATTACCACCGTCAATGGGGGCACCTCAAGGAGATGAAGTCTATCTTCAACCTTCCAGTTATGAAAATAAACAATGCTCCTGATTACAGAAAGCTGGAAGTTCCTCAGTCGGATGCCATCATGCAGCGTCTGATGATGACCCAGATCATGGTAAACTGGAGTGAAGAGGATTTACACACACTGACCACAAAAATGAGGTCAGCGCTTAAAAATGCACTTAAATAGAACAATATATGTTTAGGAATTATAAAGCTGTCGGGCGTGTTCTGTATGGCAGAAACAGCTTCGATCAACTTGATGACGTATTGAGCGAATTAAGGGTCAACGAAGACTCCTTTGTACTTTTTCTGGTTGACGAATATTTCTTGGGAAAAGATTTCATGAAACGGATTCCTATGCTTCCGCAGGATATCCTGAAAGTTATTGAAGTAAAAGAAGAACCCAAAACTAAGATAGTGGATGAGATCGTTGCTGAGGTAAAAAGCCTGGGCAAAGGAAGTCCTGTTTCTGTGGTAGGCATGGGTGGCGGCAGTGTCATGGATTATGCCAAAGCAACCCGTCTCATGTTTACGAATGAAGGGTCCTCTGCGTTGTACCAGGGACTTGATCTGATCAAAAATAAAGGGATACATTGTACGGTTGTTCCGACCATTTCTGGTTGTGGCGCCGAAGTTTCCATGACAACAGTCCTGACAGGGCCGATAAAGAAATTGGGAATCAAGGGTAATTTCACTCCTGCCGACCAACTGGTGTTGGATCCTGCCCTGATAGCTTCCGTGCCTGATCCTCAGCGGTTTTATACTGCCATGGACTGTTACATCCACAATATTGAGGCCTTCAATGGTCACCGCAAAACGGTAATGGGCGATTCTCTGGGAAATGAATCCCTGAAACTTTGCAGGGAAATCTTTTTGAGTGAAAATAGCCGTACTCCGGAAAATGATGAAAAACTGATGATTGCCTCCTATTTGGGAGGACTCTCATTAACCTATTCTGAAGTAGGAGCCTGCCATGCCATTTCCTATGGATTGGCTACTGTTACAGGTGTTCACCACGGACTTGGCAACTGTATTGTTTTCAACCAACTCGATGAGTTTTATCCGGAAGGGGTAAAAGAGTTCAGGGCTATGATGAAAAACAACAACATAGAGCTTCCGGTTGGGTTCAATGCCAACCGTACAGCGGAAGAGATTGAACAAATGATCGATGTTTCGCTAACGCTGATCTTTATGTGGGCGCATGTCTGTGGACCGGACTGGCAGAAAATTATCACCCGTGAAAAACTTCGCGGTTTGTTGATGAAAATGTAAAATATAGATAATGAAGAAGATAATTAATGTTGGAAACATTGAGTGTGGCGCAGACAAGCTATTTCTGATTGCCGGCCCCTGCGTGGTCGAAGATGAGAAAACGATGATGGATACCGCCGAATTTTTGGTGGGATTGTCGCAGAAGCTTGATTTGCCGCTGATATACAAATCATCTTTCCAAAAAGATAACCGCAGTTCGGCTGACTTCTATACCGGTCCTGGAATGGAGAAAGGGCTGGAGATGCTTCAGAAGATCAAAGAGCAATTCAATGTTCCGCTGATTACCGATATTCATTACCCCGACCAGATAGCCGCTGCCGCGGAGGTTGTAGACATCATTCAGATCCCTGCTTACCTGGTTATGCAGACCACACTTGTGGTCGAAGCTGCCAAAACAGGCAAGGTTATCAACCTGAAGCACGGTCAGTTTCTGGCGCCCGAAAACATGATCAAACCGGTCAAAAAGGTTGAACAGACAGGTAATTTCAACATCATGGTAACTGAACGTGGATATACTTTCGGATACAATGACCTGATTGTCGATCCCAGGAGTTTTTACCATTTGCGTACAACCGGTTACCCAGTTATTTTTGATGTGACACATTCTATTCGCAAATATGGTATCCCAAGTTCGGATCCTGCCGGTGGTTCCAGAGAGTTTATACCAACACTTGCACGAGCAGGGGTTGCTGCCGGAATTGATGGGCTATTTTTGGAAGTGCATCCTGATCCATCCCGGGCATTGTGCGATGCGGCAAGTCAAATGTGTATTGCTGATGTGACAGAATTCCTGAAGCCACTCATTGAGATTCACAACATTGAAGTCAAATACAGACCAAAATTTTAATACATAATTTATATGGAATTTTTTCTTGACTCGGCCAACATGGCTGAAATTGAAGAAGCCCTAAAGCTGGGGATCATTGATGGTGTAACAACAACACCTACTTTCATGCACAAAAACGGCATCACAGATATTGATGGCGCCATTGTGAAATTGGCGAAAATGGTTCCCGTCCTGATGATAGAGGCGCTTGGCGAAACTTCTCAAGACATTGTTGCTGAAGCGCACCGTCTGCTTGCCCTTGGCCTGGACAAGAAAAAAACTGTTTTCAAAATTCCTGTGAACCTGGAAGGTGTGAAGGCTTGTAAAATATTGCATGAACAGGGATTCCTGATCAATTTGCACCTGGTTTACAACCTGCAGCAAGCCTATTTGGCCCTGACTGCCGGAGCAAATTACGTGTGTGTATTGGTTGGTCGCATGCAGGATCAAGGCCATGATGCGTTGGGTCTTGTGAAGCAAATTGTGGAAGTAATCAAAGAGTACAAGTACGATGCGAAAGTGATGTTCTCTTCGGTGAGATACCCTGAACACATCAAGGATGCATTGCTTCTGGGTGCACACAACATCACGATACCATGGAGTATCATGAAAAAACTGGGAGACAACCACCTGACCAAACTTGGTACAGATCAATTTTTTCAGCACACTCGATTGATGACCATACAGGTAAAGAGTGTTATCTCCGATGTCAATCCTCTGGTAGACGTTGATTGCAAAGTACTTGACGCGCTTTTGAAAATGACAGATTCCGGGATGGGTGCTGTTTCGGTTGTCTCAAAAGAGGGTGATCTTGCCGGTATCTTTACCGATGGGGACCTTCGTCGCCAGATGCGCAAAATGGGCGATCACATCCTTACGGCCACGGTAGGAGAGTGCATGACTGCCAATGCTATATCAATCGATGCGGATGCCATGTTGCAAAAGGCCACAGATATCTTCAATACCAATCAGGTCGATAACATCATCGTTACCGAAAATGGTAAACCTATTGGGATGCTGGATATTCAGGATCTTGTTAAGCTGAATTTATTGAGTTAATGCTAATATTACAATTCTGATTTGGATGAGCCGTTACCCAGGTATTTTTTCAATAGGGAGCGCAAGGCTTGCTGGTCAATTGGTTTGGAAAGAAAATCATCCATGCCTGCTTCCCTGCATTTTTCCATTTCCCCTTTCGTAACTCCTGCAGTTAATGCGAAAATGGGAGTTCTGATCCCTTTAGATTTTTCATGTTTTCGTATGGCTAAGGTGGCTTCAAAACCACTCATCTCTGGCATTTGAACATCCATGAATATGAAGTCAGGATGGTTTATTTTTGCCACATCCAGTGCCTCTTTTCCGTTTTTTGCCTCTAAAATGGTAGCCCCGGGAAGCATTTGAGCGAGAATGGTCGTCACCAGTTTCATATTGATGATTACATCTTCGGCTACAAGTATCAATACCGGTTTTGGATCAACTACCTCAATCCTAACTTGGTTCGGAATTTTTTTCAATTCCTTTGGTTCCGATGAAGGCCAATTGTGCAAATTTTTCAAGTATTGCATCAACTCTTCCGATTTTATTGGTTTTGTAATGTTAAACCTTACGCCAAGTTTCTTGCACTCTTCGTAAAGCTCGATGTCGTCGGATGAGCTATGAAGCAAAATTATAGGCTGTATTTCTGGTGTGAGCTTCAATTTTTCCCGGATCAATTTGATGGTGTCTATTCCATTGAGGTAGGGCATGTGATAATCGACGATAATCAAATCGAACCGTTTTGAACGTTCCAGCAAGTTTAAGGCAGAAAGCCCGTTATCGCTGCCGACAAATTCAATACCCCAGTTGTTAAAGGTATGTTCCAGTATCATCCGGTTGTTGCTGTTGTCATCAATGACCAAAATCCGGTTGATGGATTCAAGACTATTTGCTTGGAGCTTATCACCTATCTCGTATTGTGTTTCTATGGTGAAGAAAAAAGTGGCTCCTTTGTCCGGTTCACTGTATATTTCAATCTTGCTTCCCATTTTCTCGGCTAGCATGTTCGAAATTGCCAATCCCAACCCTGTTCCTCCAAATTTTCGGGTGGTTGAGGAATC
>JAVHPO010000147.1:0-19281 GCA_036170635.1 Prolixibacteraceae bacterium
TGACCGGAAGTGGAAGCATCAAAAGGAAACACGCTTACAAAAGTCATATTCTGACCAAGAAAAGCACCAATCGCAAGCGCAACCTGACCCATTGGGGAATGGTAGCCGATGTTGACGTAGCCCATGTAAAAAGGCTGCTCGCGTTGAAGTAGGGTTCCTTGAAATAATTAATATTCTTTAACCGGGGAATGTGCCCACAAGTATCCTGAAATATCGGGATCGCCATTTTCCTAAAATTTGTAAAAATGCCAAGATCAGTCAATCACGTCGCCTCGAGGGCCCGCCGTAAGAAGGTGCTCTCACTGACCAGAGGATACTTTGGATCAAGAGGAACTGTCTGGACGGTTGCCAAAAACACATGGGAGAAAGGTCTCCAGTATGCGTACCGTGACAGAAAAAGCAAAAAAAGGTTGTTCCGTGGATTATGGATTCAGCGTATCAATGCTGCAGTTCGTACAGAAGGTCTCTCCTACTCCCAGTTTATGGGCAAGTTGAAGGGCGCCAACATCGAAATAAACCGCAAAGTCCTTGCCGACTTAGCGATGAACAATCCCGCTGCATTCAGCGCCATTGTCCAAAAAGTGAAGTAAATAATTATCAGGCGAAATAAATTGAAAAGGCTGTCCGAAAGGATGGCCTTTTTTTATTGTTTTCGATTGGGATTTTGGATTTTCGATACCGGTCCTTGAAGAAAACAACCCCGAAAGTGTATTTTACCTCGTAGAGGTTAAAGGAATTAATCGTTCAAAGATGATTGAAATTTTAAATATTAGGGTAACCTTTGCATTCATTATAGTATTAATAAAACCTTATATCTGATATAAAACCTTACATCTAAGCCCATGTCTTTTGAAGAGCACAACAAAAGGATTTATAGATTAATATGGCTTTTAAAAATTACCAATACTGGAACAGCAGATGAACTTGCCAAAAAGTTAAACGTTTCACGTCGTACTATTTTTAACGATTTTGAATACCTTAGAAGCATTGGGCATGTTATCGTGTTCCGGCAAGTTCAAAATAGTTACATGATTAAAGAAAAAAAAGAATTTCTTCATTTTTTTAAGCAGTGCATTGTGATTGCACTCCTTAAATTTATTTTTACACTAAAAGTTAATATCTAACCTCTTTATTTCGAAAACAAATGAAAAAATTTAATTCAAAAACAATTTTCTGTTTCTTAACAATTATTGTTTCTCTTACTTTTTATTCTTGTCAAAAAGAAAAATCTCTTTATTCGTGTGATCCAGCGATTGAACTTTGGGTTAAAAAAAGTTTACCTGTAATTAACAAAATGCAATCTTCTGACATATTAAAACTAGATCCTTCAATTCAGGTTCCAGTTTTCAGAGCATTTTCATCGGATCAGCGCCTTGGGGTCTGGCTTAATAGAATTGATCAGATATTACTTTTGGGATGGACAGAGAAAGAAAGATTGCACTTGATAGACCTGCGCAAATCACTGACTGCCGAAAGATTTTCTGATGAAGTTGTTAGAGATACTGAGAAATTTCAGAAAATAAAAAATTACGAAAAAGAATGGGTAAATTATGGAATTAACGAACTTGGCTGGACTAAAGCAATGATTGGAAATATGTTTGCAAGAATAGATACTCCTAACGAAAAAATTAATAACCTAAAAAATGGCAATTTAAATCCTTCTATTGTAGATCCACACGAATGTAAGTGTAGTACCTATGATGATTATTGCCCAGTATTAGGTAGTTGCATATCTGGTGGTTGCATTATAACATCTTGGGGCTGCGGATTACTTTTTGGGTATATGTGCAACGGTAATTGTTCACTTTTCTAAGCAAAGTAATATATAGTCTACGAAAATTTCTCAAAGTAAGTAGTAGTTACCTAATGATATTATTTACTTTCGCTCACTAGCGTTGCATCTCCCAAAAATTGGAAAGATGTAGCGCTATTAATCATAAATATATAATCAAATTGAATATTGATAAATTAGCTTGGTATAAAAAATCTTGTTTCTGTAAAGAAAATAAAATATTGATATTATTAATATTCATTTTTTACAAAAAACTATTTGTTCCAAGTTTTTTAATCGCTTTAATATTGAGCCTTCTAAACAGCCAAATGCCCTCTCAATTCACTACGATTTCTGTAGGAATTACATTTGTACTATTCTCTTTGTTTTTTCATTTTTTTATTTACGAAGTACTACATCCATCTGAATACTTTTTTTATTATAATTTGGGGTTATCCAAGCTTATGCTTTGGATTATTTGTCTGTTTTTAAATCTTATTGTCGGATTTCTTTTAGCGATTACATGTGCAATCTTTATGTCGATAGTTTGACCAAAAGTTTTGGGAACAAACAATTATTAACAGATGTTTATTTAACTTGCAGGAGAGGTGAGATTGTTGGATTATTAGGTCGAAATGGAGTTGGAAAATCAACCTTGTTGCAAATAATATTTGGACTATCCTCAGCTGACTCCAAATTTGTAAAAGTGGGGGATAAACGATTAGAGAACCTCTTCGATAGCAAGTATCTCATTGGATATTTACCTGATAAACATTTTCTACCCAACAATGTAAAGATAGCTACCTTAATAAACATCATTTGCGATGAGAAAAATCAAAAGAGATTAAAAGTTAATACTCTCATAAATAGCTGTTTGAACAAATACCACAACCAACTTTCAGGTGGGGAGAGGAGAATAATTGAAATATTTTTAATTCTATACTCAAAAAATAAATTTATTCTTCTTGATGAACCTTTTAAAGGAATTGATCCATTACACAAAAATGAAATTACAAGTATTATCAAAGAACTGTCAAAAGAAAAGGGCATAATAATTACGGATCACGATTACAGGACCGTGTTAGAAATATCTAATAAAATCTTACTTCTAAAGGATGGTGGGTTAAGACATATCAGTAATCCTGGAGAATTAAATATCTATGGATTTTATATTTAGTCCCTATGTTTAGTTGGAAAAATAGCGAGTGTATTGGTGTTGATTTCACTTTTGAAAAAAAATAGCAACTGACTTATGACAGAACATTGCTCGACCCAAAGTACCATTGGCGATTATCCGGAATATCCTGGATTAGAGATAACAAAAGCGAAAATCCGGCCAATTTGATGGTTTCTCTAATTATTGATTGAATGTAAATTACATGTGCAATCCAGACCAAAAATTAACAAAATAAAGTCATTGCTAATTCCCTTGTTCGAAAATCCAAAATCCAAAATCGAAAATCGAAAATTTAATTTGCTATAGTTAAACCATTTCAACAGATCTGTGTCAAACTCCCGTAATTACAGGCAAATAACCTTTACTAACAGGTATATACTTAAGATAAATCGAGCATGAAGATTGAGATCAAAGGACTCAACAAAGTCTACCCAAATGGCAATCACGCAATTAAGGATGTAAACATGACCATCGAGAGTGGTATGTTTGGTTTGCTGGGCCCCAACGGCGCCGGGAAATCTACCTTGATGAGAATCCTGGTCACACTGATGAAACCCTCTTCCGGACAAGTTCTTGTCAATGGATTGGATCTGATGAAAGACCGCAAAGAGATTCGTTCGATGCTTGGTTACCTGCCCCAGGACTTTCGTTTCTTCACCAAGTTAAAGACTTACGAATTCCTTGATTATGCTGCCCGTCTTGCCGGCCTGAACAATGGCAAAAGCAGGAGCGAGATTGTTGAGAAGATGCTGGAAGAGGTAGGATTGTATGAAGCCCGTAACCGCTTCGCCAACAATCTCTCCGGTGGTATGAAACGCCGGTTGGGTATCGCTCAGGCATTGATCGGGGATCCTAAACTGATTATTGTGGATGAGCCTACCACTGGTCTGGATCCTGAAGAGCGGATCCGTTTCCGGAACCTGCTCACAAGGGTAAGCGACAAAGATGTGATTATCATTCTTTCCACCCACATTGTTGGTGATATCTCCAGTACCTGTACCGATATGGCACTGATGAACAAGGGTATACTCTCTTACAAGGGATCACCCGAGCACCTGATAGAACTGGCCAGGAATAACGTATGGAAAATCACGGCCACGGAGACTGAATATTTTGAGATTCAGGAAAAATACCCAATCATCTCTTCGATTCCTTCGGAGGAAGGCTGGGAGGTTCAGGTGGTTTCCAGGGAGATCAACGGCTACCTGGGCGAGCGCATCGAACCCAACCTGGAACATGCCTACGTCAATTTTATGGAAAATGAACTCAACCAGAAATGGATCGAGATTTGATCTGAAATATCTAATACTATCTGAAAATGAGAGCAATTCACAACATCATAGCCGTAGCCAAATACGAATCCATCACGCTGTTCAGAAGCTGGTTCTTCCGTATCTTTTCCATTTTGTCGCTGGTCTTTGTCTTTTTTTACAACTTTGGAACCCAATCAGGGGTTGTAGGATGGCCAAACGGAGACATGATCGCGCTGCCTTCGATGATCCCTTTCACCAACCTGTACATCATCAATTTGGCGCAGGCTGTTATCGCTGTCTTTTTGGCCTCTGAATTCTTAAAGCAGGACAAGAAGCTGGATACAACCGAAGTGGTTTACATGCGTTCCATCACCAATGCCGATTATGTCATTGGCAAAACGCTTGGTAATATCTGGGTTTTTGTGATGCTGAATGCCATCGCACTGGGAATGGTTGCCATCTTTAACATTGCCTCTCCATACACCAGGTTCAACTTTCTCCCATATATCTACTATTTTCTGCTGATCAGTATCCCAACGCTGATTTTCATCATGGGATTCTCTTTCTTCCTGATGTCAGTAATTAAAAATCAGGCCGTTACATTCCTTGTATTGCTTGGTTATATCGCCGCAACACTGTTCTATCTTCAGAATAAATTCCACTATATCTTCGATTATATGGCTTTTAAATTGCCAATGTCCTGGTCGGAGATGGTTGGATTCGGCAATATAAAAGAGATTCTGATTCATCGGGGAATCTACTTCTTTTTGGGACTAGGGTTTATTTGTCTCACCATATTACTGTTAAAAAGACTATCCCAATCCAGATCTGTTAAGGAAGTTGTCATGGTCTTCGCCGGAGTTTTCTTATGTACGGGTCTTCTTCTGGGTTTCATTTACATCATGAACATCAACGGCGAAGAGAATCACCGCAAGGAGATGGTAACTCTAAACAACAATTACGCCAATCTTAAAGTTGTTCAGGTGCAAACCTGTCAAATAGAGCTTGAGCATTTGGGAAATCAGATTTCAGCTACCGCAGCACTGGGCATAAAAAACAGATCAAAAGAGGCCATCAATGAATTTGTGCTTACCCTGAATCCGGGACTCGAAGTTGTCAAACTCACCGGCGCCGGCTTTACAAGGGAGTTGCAACTCATTAAAGTCAAACCCGACAAATCCATGCAACCCGGCGATTCGCTCCAAATTAGTATCCAATACAGGGGAACCATCGATGAATCTTTCTGTTACCTCGATCAGACCCCTTTGCAACTCGAGAATTGGAAAAACAATTCAGGTGGTGTAAATGATAAAAAACATGCCTTTATTACACCAAATTACTTGCTTCTGACTCCAGAGACCAGGTGGTATCCAACGGCAGGCATCACTTATTCCTCAAAAGGGCTCAACTGGCTGGCAACCCAATTTTCAAACTACCGGCTTAGTGTAAAAGCGGCAAAAGGAATGACCGTCCTGTCTCAAGGGAAGAAAACGGAGGAGTCCAATGGCACAACCACATTTGTTCCGGAACAACCGCTAACCCAGATTTCAGTGGTTGCCGGAAATTATCAAACCCGTTCCTTACAAGTTGATAAAGTGAACTACACATTGAGTTTCTTTAAGGGACACAACAGTTTTGATGAATATTTCAAGGTTCTTGGCGACTCAGCAGTACCGGTTATCCGGGATCTGCGGAAATCTTGGGAAATCAAGATTCGTCGCGAATATCCCTATGCCAGGCTTCAACTGATCGAAATCCCTGTTCAGTTCGTCTCATTTAACCATGCCTGGAGCAGCGCCGGGGAGCAAGTGCAACCAGAAACTGTTTACCTACCGGAAGGCGGATTCAAGTTGTCAGGCGCAAATTTTGCCCAGGCGAAAAAATTTGCCCAGAACAACGCGCAGGAACACAATGAGACCATCTCTCCCCGTGAAACCGAAGCCAATTACCTGAAAAGATTCATCAACGAGACTTTTCTGAACAGTAAGGTCAACCAGATGAACTTTGGCGGTATCCGGATCGGTGGCGGAGGTCCAAATGTAAATTTTGCTGCCGATGTGCTCAACCCCTATTTTATCTTTCCCAACTACTACAATTACATCAATTACATCTCATCAGCCTCGTATCCAATCACCAATCGGGTGGTTGAATCCTACCTCTCCAGAAGCGCTACCGACGGAGGTAACAACTTTATGCGCAACATGATGGGACTGTCTGGAGATGAAAAAGGAAATATTGCACTTCAAAGTAAATCATTTGCCGACATTCTTGAAAAACAGGAAGATGCTGACGTTTTGAACAATGTAATCCAAACCAAAAGCGGATTTCTTTTCGCACTGATGAAGGGAGCCGTTGGTCCGGAAAAATTTGAAGATTTCATCAGGGGTTTCCTTGAGGAGCGAAAATTCAGAACAATCCCCGTCGAAGAGCTCAACACAGAGATGCGTAACAGCTTCAAACTCGATTTGGATCAGTACATGCCAAAATGGTATACTTCAGTCGCGCTTCCCGGCTATATCCTCATTGATACCAAGGCATTCAAAATTCAGAAAGACGATCAGATAAAATCTGTGGTCGCTTTCACTCTAACAAATACAGAGCCCATTGCAGGAGCCATAACCGTTACCTTCCGGCTTGGAGGAATGGGCGGCGGCGGTGGCGGTGGCCGCAGAATGATGATGGGTGGCGGTAGCGACGACAACATCGAAAAGACTATTGTGATCGGCGCCAAAGAGTCGAAACGTCTGACTTTCCTGCTGAACAGGGATCCCCGTTCAATGACCATCAATACCTATGCGTCGCACAATCTGCCATCCACCATTTCACAACGGTTCGAGAAGCTCGAAATTGACCCAAAAGGAGAAGGGTCAGACAAAGAGGAGGTAATTCCCTACACAAATGGTGATGAACCGACAGAAATTATTGCTGATACTGAAGATCCCGGATTCAGACTGGTTCAACCTATTTCCAAAAGTTTCATCAAACGATTGTTTACCAAGGATGTCCAGGAAGATGATCTTAAATACAAGGGGATGAACATGTGGAATCCTCAGGTCGAGTGGACGCTTACCACCAACGAACAGTTTTACGGAAAACAGATACGCTCCGCCTATTATTGCAAAGGTGGAACCGGTGAAAGGAAGGCTGTATGGAGTGTTCCGATCAAAGAGGGAGGATATTACAAGATTTGGGCATATATCCCAAAAATTCGTTTCGGCTTTAACAGGGACGGGAACCAGCCAGAGGAAACGTACAATTTCAATGTCATCCACGATGATGGCACCGATCATCCGGTATTGAAACCCGATGGAAGGGAGAGTACCTGGGTTGAGATGGGCACCTACCATTTTTCGTCGGATTCTGCCAGGGTTGAACTGACCAACAATACCAAGGCCCGCACCATATATGCAGATGCCATTAAACTTGTCAAAGAACGTTAACACCATATTATATAACATGAAAAAAATAACAACATTTCTATCTTTCGTAAGCCTGCTTCTGGTTTTTCAGTTTGAATCCCAGGGACAAACCATACTCACACTGGAAAAAGCGATGGATATCGCTGTGACGAATAGTCCAAGCATTCAGGGTACAATCCTTAACCTGGAAAGGACAAGAGAAACGCTGAATGCACAGCGCCTGGCTTTGAAATCGAAATTTGCACTGAATGTTGCGCCAATCGATTACAGCAACAGTCGTAAATTTGATAGCCGTACCTCCCAGTGGTTTACCAATGAAATTATCAATTCATCCGGGACGTTCAGGGTAGATCAGCCTTTCTTGCCTACTGACGGGAAAATATCCCTCATCAATACCTTCGGCTGGCAATCCAATACCTCAGATGCATTGGGCACTTCCAATACCAACGAGGCTTTCTACAACAACCTTTATTTGTCAATCACGCAGCCTTTGTTCACCTACAACAGGACAAAATGGTCCCTTAAAACCCTCGAGTTGGACAATGAAAATGCCATGTTGGGTTATGCCATTCAAAGACTGGCATTGGAAAAAACGGTAACCCAGTACTTTTACAATGTCTACATGGCCCAGATGAGCCTTACCATCAAAGAGGATGAGAACCTGAATACCCAAAAAAGTTACGAGATCATCAAAAACAAGGTAGATGCCGGTCTGGCTGCCAAGGAGCAACTTTTCCAGGCTGAGGTAAACCTCGAAACGGCCAAATCAAGCAAGGCCTCCGCCCGCGTCCAACTGGAGAATATCAAAGACCAGTTCAAACAATACATCGGGATGGACATCTTCGAGGAGCTCTCAGTGATGACAGATGTTGCAGTAACACCTATCGTGGTTGATGGCAAAAAGGCCATTGAGCATGGACTTGCAAGTCGCATGGAGCTTCGCCAAAGGGAGATCAGTGTCGAAAATTCCCAGTTTGACCTTATACAGGTGAAATCGATGAACGAATTCAGGGGCGACATGGCGCTTTCGATCGGACTCTCAGGAGATGATCCAACCTTGAGCCAGATTTACGACAAACCAACAAAAAGTCCGAAGGTTAGCCTCTCCTTTAACATTCCTATTTTCGACTGGGGCCAGCGTGCCGCACAAATCAGGGCGCAACAAGCCGTGATCAATACCCAAAAACTTAATTACAACAACCAAAATAAACAGATCACGGTCGATATCAGGCAGGTGATTCGAAACCTGAGCAATCTTCAGGATCAGATCTCCATTGCCATGAAAAATCAAACCAACTCACAACTTACTTACGACATCAACCTCGAGCGGTTTAAAAACGGTGACTTGACAAGTATGGACCTCAACCTGTTTCAGGTGCAGCTGTCAAACAACAAGATGGCCTATGCGCAGGCGCTGATCAATTACAAACTTGAGCTACTCAATCTTAAAATTCAGTCGCTCTTCGACTTCACAACCAATCAGCCTGTCAATCCGGAACAATACATTAAAGCAACCGAAAAGAAATAATTAATCAACGATAAAATAAATCATATGAAAATCAACAAATTGTGGAGACTACTCCTAGTTCTGCCGGTTCTGGCCTCTTGCGGAAACCAACAAAGTCAGATTCAAAGTGACATCGCTGTACCCGTTTCCGTGATCGATGTAAAAAAAGGCCCAATCGTCCAGTACATTAACAGTACCGGAACAGCCAATGCGGCCAGTCAGGTCGTAATGGCTACCGAGATGGCCGGAAACTACAGCCTGGTTGTCAATCCAAAAACAGGACGTGAATACAAACTGGGCGACCAGGTTGAAAAGGGCCAGGTTATTGTAAAGCTCGACAATCCGGAATACATCAACAACCTCAATTACGATACGAAGAAGCTCAATTTGGAAATCGCAGGTCTCGAAGATGAAAAGCAAAAATCACTTTACGAAAAAGGAGGCGTCACCTACCGGGAGTTAAAAAATGCAGAAGTTGCTCTGGCACAAGCCAAAACAACCTTTGAGGATGCCAAGATTCAACTTCAAAAAACTGAGGTAAAAGCGCCTTTTCGCGGTACCATCGTCAATATTCCTGAAATTACCAACGGTACCCGCATTACCGCGAATACCAGTGTAGTCACTTTGATGGATTACAGCAAACTGATGATGGATGTCAACCTTCCCGAAAAATACCTGACTACCATCAAATTGGGGCAGGAAGTGAACATCACCAACTATACCTTGCCCAACGATACTTTGAAAGCTCAGATCAGCGAACTCTCTCCGGTCATCAGCACAGAGACGCGCACCTTCATGGGAAAAATGACCATCAACAATCCCGATTTGAAACTGCGTCCCGGTATGTTTGTCAAAGCTGACATCGAAATTGCCAGAAAAGATAGCGCTATTGTTATACCGAAAGAGATCATTGTTGCTGGTGGAAGAGGAAAAACAGTCTTCATCATCGATAGGGGCGCCGCCCAGCGCAGAACCATTACAACTGGTCTGGAAAATGAGAAATCTGTAGAGGTGATCGAAGGTATCAAGGCCAATACCCGCTTGGTTGTCAAAGGATTTGAAACCCTCAGGGATCAGTCAAAAGTTAAGATCGTCAAATAGTTGACCTGCTAGTCCAGGCTAAATACTAAAAATAATTTCCGAATGAAGAAATTGACAAATTTTGCAGTCAATTATCCGGTCACCATTTTGATGGTGGTGCTGGGGGTACTGCTACTTGGTGTCATCTCCTATCAAAAACTGGGGATCGATCTTTTCCCTGACCTGAACTCGCCAAGGATTTTCGTTGAGATCAAAGCAGGCGAGAAACCGCCGGAAGAGATGGAAAAACTCTACGTTTCCAACATCGAAGCCATCGCTACGCGTCAGAGCGGCGTTCTGGATGTCTCCTCCATATCTAAAACAGGATCGGCACAGATCACCGTTGAATATGCCTGGAACAAGGACATGGATGAGGCCTTCCTGGATCTTCAAAAGGCCTTGACCGCCTATTCGCAGAACAGTCAGATCACTGAGTTGACCATTACTCAGCACGATCCGAATACCAAACCTGCGATGATAGTAGGAATGGTCCACACCAGCATCAAGGACATGAACGAGTTACGAAAGGTTGCCGAAAACTACATGCGCAACGAATTGGTCCGTATCGAAGGTGTCGCACAGGTCGAACTAAGTGGTGTCGAAACCAACGAAGTACGCATCGACACGGATCCTTACTCTTTGGAATCCTATAATTTAACGGTCGATCAGCTCTCTCAAAAGATACAATCTTACAACAGAAGCATATCCGGCGGGACAATCACCGAAACAGGACTGCAATATGTGGTAAAAGGAGTAAGTCTCTTGCAACAAAAGGAGGATTTCGAAAATCTGATTGTTGGTTACAAAGCCACCGTAGCCGGAAGTACTACCGCCGAAAAAGCCCCTACCTTTCTAAAGGATGTTGCCAGGGTCAGTTTTGAGAACAAGGAACCGGTCAACATCGTCAGAATAAACGGAGAACGTTGTATCGCCCTCGCCATTTACAAGGAGACCAAGTACAACACGGTAAAAGCCGTTGAAGAGATCAACAAAACTTTGGCCACCATTGAAAAAGCATTACCGGGATACAAATTCACGGTAGTCTCCAACCAGGGTACCTTTATCAAAAGTGCGGTGGATGAGGTGAAAAACACCATGTATATTGGTATTATTCTGGCGGTGATCATCCTCTTCCTTTTCCTCAGGCGCATTGGTACCACGCTGATTGTCAGTTTATCCATTCCGATTTCCATCGTGGCAACTTTCAATCTGATGTACTTCAACGGACTATCCCTCAACATCATGACCCTTGGCGGGTTAGCGTTGGGAGCAGGGATGCTCGTTGACAATGCCATCGTGGTCATGGAGAATATCTTCCGAAACCACGAGAACGGCATGTCAGCCAAAGATGCGGCTATCGTCGGAACGGCTGAAGTTGGTGGGGCCATTACGGCCGCTACCCTCACCCACATTGTGGTCTTCCTTCCCATTATTTTCATGCACGGGGCTTCTGGTGCCCTCTTCAAAGATCAAGCCTGGACCGTGGCATTTTCGCTGGTTTCGTCGCTGTTTGTGGCCATCTTTCTGATTCCGATGTTGTACCATCGCTTTTTCATGAACAAGAAAAGAGCCTCCATCTCCATCCAAAAGAAAACTGGATACAGCGACTTTCTGACAAGAATTTTGCCTCATCGCTGGAACATCATCATCGCCTCCCTCGTTTTGTTTGGCCTCTCCCTCTTCCTTATTCCAAAAATCGGAAGTGAATTTATGCCAAAAAGTGAAAGCAAAGAGTTTACCATCAATCTGAAAATGAAAGAAGGCACAACACTCATACGCACTTCTGAAGCGTCTGCCTCCATCGAAGGGATGGTCAAGGAACTGCTTGGCGACAATCTGGAAGCAATTTATACCAGAATTGGCCCTTCTACAGGATTATCGACCAGCGCTCAAGCTATTTTTGAAGGAGACAATACAGCGGAATTAAAGGTGATATTGAAACCAAATAAAAATATTAGCTCTTCCAAAGTTGTCGCCGCTATCGCCGGATGGTACGCCGAAAATCCGGAGATGGAGGTCAGCTTTGCTCAGGAGGAGACAGCCTTGCAGAGTATCCTGGGGAACACCGATGCGCCTGTTGTGGTTGAAGTAAGGGGCGACGACCTTGCCGTACTTGACACTCTGACGCACAATGTAAAAAAGGTGGTTCAGGATATTCCGGGAATGTACAATTTTACTACGAACATGGACCAGGGATACCCCGAAGTCAATGTGATGGTTGATCGTTTCAGGGCGGGTACCTACAATCTTGCTGTTAGCGACATCGTAACACAAGTAACGGCCAAGCTGACCGGACAAACAGTCGGACAGTTTGACAAAAACGGAGAGTTGCGCGACATCACCATCCACCTTCCCAAACTGGGGTTGTCTGAACTGGGCGATGTGATCATCCGCAACGGTACGCAGGTGATCAGACTTGGTGAAGTTGCTACACTGAAACAGGCAATGGCCCCAAAGGAGATTTACCACAGCAACCAGATACGCGTTGGAAAGGTAATGGCCGAACTTAATAAAGGCGCCTCTCTGGATAAGATCTCTGCTGAGATACAGACAAAAATATCCGCCATCAACCTCCCGACCGACTACCGGTTCAAGATTGCCGGTGAAGAGCAAAAAAGACAAGAGTCATGGGTCAATTTAAGATTTGCCCTCTTACTATCTATCGCATTGGTGTATATGGTTTTAGCTGCAAAATTCGAATCACTGGTTCATCCTTTTGTCATCCTTCTCTCCATCCCGTTTGCCATTGTCGGAACGATCATACTCTTTTATATTCTAGGTCAAACCTTCAACATGATGGCGCTGATCGGAATCATCATGCTGGGTGGTATTGCAGTAAACGACTCCATCATCCTGGTCGACCGGATCAACCAACTCCGTGAGTTGGGGATGGAAAAACGCGCGGCGATCGCTCAGGCAGGTCAGCAAAGGTTGCGTCCCATACTAATGATGAGCATCATCACCATCTTCGCTTTGGTACCGCTTACCCTCGGTTTTGGCGACAGCGCAGCGCTTAGGGCGCCAATGGCCCTGGCAGTTATCGGCGGGATGGTAACCAGTACTTTACTCACACTGTTGGTGATCCCATGCGTTTATGATCTGCTGACAAGTAATAAACCCATCGAACAGGACATTTAAACAAACAACTCACAACGGATGGACTTCATTATAAAAAGAAAAGTATTGATCAGCATGCTCTTCCTCGGGCTAAGCATGTTGGGATATGTCTCGTGGAAGAATCTTTCCATGGAGTTGTTCCCCAATGCCGAGCTTCCGATGCTTTATGTCCAGGTTTCCTGCCAGCAGGAGGTCGACCCCAAATTCATGGAGAGTCAGGCCATCATCCCGATAGAGGGAGCCATCGGCACATTGCAGGGCATCGAAAACATGGAGTCGACCTGTCAATCCAGACGGGGGACAATCATGGTCGAGTTCAACAAAAAGGTCAACTTCAAATACATCTACCTGAAGCTGCAGGAGAAGATCAACGAGATCAAATCGACCATTCCCGAACAATTTATTGTCACGGTAGTGAAGGTGGATCTCAACCAGCTTAACAAGCAGTTTATGCAACTGCAGGTTCGCGGTAGCGGCGGAGTGGATCTGGTAAGGAACATTACCGATCAGAAGATCAAACCCGAACTACAGAATGTTGACGGGATCGCCGGAATAAATATTTTTGGCGGTCACGAAAAGACCATAGAAATTCAGCTGGATATGGATGTCTGCAATGCCTACAAGCTAACAGCGTCAAACATCCGTAGTAAACTCACTCAAAATTACCGGACCCGTGCCTATGCCGGTGATGTATTTGGGTCTAACCTGAAATATACTGTTCAGGTTACCTCCGAATTTGATGACCTCACCCAGATTGAAAACCTTGTGATAGCCCCTGGTCCTGTCCTACTAAAGGATGTGGCAAAAGTCTATTTTGGCACCAAGGAACAGACCTCCTTTTCGCGGGTCAACGGCAAAGACGCGGTTTCTATAACACTGGTCAATGATGCTCAGTCCAATTTGATTGAATTATCTGAAAAGACGCTTGCCGTCATTGCCAAATTAAACAAAGATCTGGCTCCAAAAGAGATAGAAATAACGGTTCAGAACAATGCTGCCGAGACGATGTCGAAGAACCTGAACCAAATCGGCGAACTTGCCCTTGTCGGGGCACTGCTTGCTATTTTCGTTCTCTGGATCTTCCTTAAAAACATCCGGCTGGTCTCGATCATTGCCCTGGCTATTCCAATCTCGGTACTAACTGCTTTTAACTTTTTCTACTATTCTGATGTGACGATCAACAGTTTAACCCTGGTTGGAATGGCATTGGCTGTGGGGATCCTGCTCGATAACAGCGTGGTGGTACTGGAGAATATTTACAGGTTGCGGGCCACAGGTAAGTCTCCGCGGGATGCTGTGATACAGGGAACAACAGAAGTATGGCGCTCTGTCTTGGCGGCTACACTGACAACCACAACAGTCTTTTTACCCTTCCTTTTTTCAGACAATTTCCTGATTAAGCTGCTGGGTAAAAACATCGGAATCTCCATTATCTCGACGCTGATGGTTTCCCTGATCGTTGCCATGCTTCTGGTACCCATGATGGCCTATGCTTTCCTGAAAAAGAAAGCCGGTGGCAACATGGAATTTACTCAGGTTTCTACCAGAAACAAACTGATTCAGGCTTATGTAATGATATTGAAATATTCATTGCGTAAACCTGCCCAAACCATCATCGGTGCACTGATTTTCTTCTTTGTTACCATCTTTATATGTCTGGCGGTGAGCAGAAATACCCTCAACGAGGTCAAAACCAATGCTTTCCGCATAAACATAACAATGCCTTCAGGATCTACCATCGAATCCAGCGACAAGGTGGTAAGCGAAGTTGAAAACCGCATCAAAGGGGTTGAAGAGATCAAAGATGTGACTTGTAATATACAGGTCGAGAGTGCCAGCGTGATGGTGGAGTTGAAAGAAGATTATCAAAAAATCAAGAAGCGCTCACTCTCACAGATTCGTGATGAGGTAACCAACAAAGTGAACGATGTACCTGGTGGTACCATCGACATTGCGGATGCATCATCCACAGGTGGGGACACCGGAGCTTCAGGCATGGGTGGATCAGGAACAGGGAATTTTATGAAGATGATGGGCGTAGGTTCCAACTGGGAGCGGATCGTCATCAAAGGGCAGGATTTTGAGGTGATGAAGAATGTCGCCTCCGATCTGCAATACTTTCTGGAGAGCCTGGAGTCGATGAACGGAGTTCGGGTAAGTTATTCAAACAACCGCCCCGAAGTTCATCTAAGGTTCCATCCGTTGATGATGAATGCCTACGACGTGTCGCTAAACAGTGTTTCTGGAGAGCTGAACTCCTTCAGCAAAGAGATTAATACCAACATCCCGTTCAAACAGGGGAATGAGCAATACGACATCACCATCAAGGAGATGCCAAAAAAAGGACAAACTGCCGAAGAGGCAAAAAGGAGCAGAACTGCCTTTGACCTTCGGACACTGCCTGTGGCCGATACCAAGGGAGGCCTTCACGAACTTCAGAACATCAGCGATGTGGTGCTTTCTTCAGGATACGCAAGCATAACAAGGGTAAACCAGGAGAAACAGATAGAGGTGCGATTCCGCTTTGTGGATGCCTCCCAGGACTCAAAAGATCTTCTGGAATCCTATCGGGCCGAAGTAGACAAGGTGGTTGAGAGTTACAACATGCCGTCAGGGGTAGCCATTCAGGTGATCCATGAAGAGGACACCCTCAAGGATTTCTACTTCCTCATTCTTGCCGCCTTCATCCTGATATTCATGATCATGGCTTCCGTTTTCGAGTCGGTTTCCACACCATTTGTACTGATGTTCAGTATCCCGCTGGCGGCCATCGGCTCCTTCCTGGCGCTGATCTTTACGCACAACTCGCTCTTCAATGCCAACACGCTGATCGGATTTTTAATCTTGATCGGAGTGGTTGTGAACAACGGCATCCTCCTGATCGACTATACACAGATCCTGCGCAAACGTGGATTCAGGAAAAACAGGGCGCTCATCATGGCAGGTATGTCGCGGCTTCGTCCGATCCTGATCACCGCGATTGCCACCATCGCTGCCATGTTACCGCTGGCCATGGGCGATAATGAATATGTTGGTGCCATCGGCGCTCCGTTTGCCATTACCGTCATTGGAGGATTAAGCCTGAGTACCTTGCTGACACTGGTTTTCATCCCTACATTTTACTCCGGACTGGAGACTACCCTGCAGTGGATGAGAGACCTGAACTGGAAACTCAAAATTGTTCAGGGAGTTCTCCTGGTTGCAGGCATCCTGTTCGTCTACTACCGTGTAGATGCCCTGCTCTGGCAAATACTTGATCTTGTTGCACTGGTCATCGTGATTCCAGGAACCACCTGGTTTATCATGAACAGTCTGCGTAAAGCTACCGAAACTGTGATTGATCCTGATAAACAGATCACCATCAAGATCGAGAACCTGGTAAAAATTTACGACTGGGGAAGTCGTTTTGCCAGGGAGTGGAAAGGCAACACCAACATCCGCGAACGCGCAGGCCAGTTGAAATATTACAGAAGCATCAGGGATTTTGATCTTTTCATCTGGCAGTTACCACTGCTGGGCTTCCTGATCTATTTTACTTTCAATTATTTACGCAACGGACTCTATGCCCTCTTCTTTGCATTGCTTATTTACTTTATGACGCTGGCCATGTGGCAACCCGTGGCAGAGTACCTCAACTACCGTGCCGAAAAAGAGAATAAAAAGTGGAGAAGCAAACTGGCAAGTATGGGAAAACAATTGCTTTTCTGGGGCATTCCATTCCTGACCCTGGTCTTCTTCTATTTCAAGTGGGAAAAGATTGTTTCTGTGGCCGTAATTGGGGTGCTATGGTATTTCGCACTCGCAGTAAAAACCACTGCCGACCGTCTCTACATCGAAAATGTAAACATCGAAAGGTTAAAAGGTCGCTTTGCCAAAATTCGCCGTGTCTTCTTCAAAATTGTCGAGCAAATGCCGGTAATCGGAAGGAAGCGGGATCCGTTCAAAGCCCTCAAAGGTGTTTCACTGGAGATCAATACCGGGATGATTGGATTACTCGGACCAAACGGTGCCGGTAAATCAACCATGATGCGGGTCATTTGCGGTATCTACGAACAAAGCTATGGCAAGGTCTGGATCAATGGCATCGATACCCAGGAGAAACGGGAAGAGCTGCAAGGCTTGATTGGCTACCTGCCCCAGGAGTTTGGCACCTATGAAAACATGTCCGCCTACGAGTTTCTGGATTATCAGGCCATCTTGAAAGGATTGACAGATGGTCCGACCAGGGACAAACGGATCGAATATTGCCTCAGCTCCGTACACCTCTGGGACCGTAAAGACGATAAGATTGGCGGTTTCTCGGGCGGTATGAAACAAAGAATGGGCATTGCCCAGATCCTGCTGCATCTGCCACGCATTCTGGTGGTCGATGAACCTACTGCCGGTTTGGACCCACGCGAAAGAATCCGCTTCAGGAACCTTCTGGTCGAACTGAGCCGCGAACGCATCGTAATCTTCTCTACCCACATTATCGAAGATATTTCGAGCTCCTGTAACCAGGTAGCGGTCGTTAACCGGGGTGAACTGTGTTACGCAGGTCATCCGAACGACATGGTGAAGCTGGCCGAAGGATTTGTCTGGCAATTCACCATTCCCGCCAAAGAGTTTGATGCCTTCCCTATGAAAGAACGCGTCATCCACCATATGCGCGATGGAGAGATGATCAAGATGCGTTTTCTTTCCGCAGAAAAACCGACTGAAGACGCTGTCGTCGTCAAACCCGTGCTGGAAGAGGCGTATTTGTGCATACTAAAAGGATTTGGGAAATAGATATGAGTTATGAGTTATGAGTTATAAGATATGATTTATGAGTTATGGATTTTAGCTGCAGTCTTGATAGGGGCTTTATCACTCATAACTTATAACTCATAACTTACTCTCAACTTATTGATTAATTGAACAATATTTGATATAAAAGCAAAATGGATAACGCAATTTGGAAGAGTAAATTGAAGAATAGAGCTGATTTGGTGCTGAAAATGGCGCGGTACAACCTGAAGATCATTTTTGCCGGTCGGTTTTTCTGGTTCGTGCTTGCCTCGTTGGTTTTTTATATTTTACTCTCCATTCAGCTGGTATTTAACCAGCCCGGATTTAACTCATCCAATGTTTACGGCATACTTTTCTTCCCCGGGATTTTGCTGGTCTTCTACCCCACCGTTTTCGGAATCCAGAACGATGCCGACTCAAGGATATTGGAGATCCTTTTCGGGATTCCTGATTACCGCTACAAAGTATGGCTGATCAGGCTTTTCATGATCTTCCTGCTCACCTGGGCCATCATCTATATTTTCTGCTGGTTCGGCTATTTCGGACTGATACCCTATCCTGTCTTCAATATGTCGTTTCAGCTGATGTTTCCGATCCTCTTCCTGGGTTGCCTCGCTTTCCTGGTATCAACGATGGTAAAAAATGGCAACGGAACGGCTGTAGTGATGATCATCATCGGTGTGTTTCTGTTGATGATGGGCAACGTTCTGGGCAATACGCAGTGGAATGTCTTTCACAATCCCTACGATATCCCCCAGCGGATGAATGAGATGGTATGGGCACAGATCTCTCAAAAGAACCGCATGTTTTTGAGCATTGGCAGTGTTGTCTTTCTCCTCGGAGGCCTGACCAATCTGCAAAGGAGGGAGAAGTTTTTGAAGTAATGTGGAAATAAGAACCGGTCCCTGAGCGTAGCCGAAGGGGAAAATGTGGAAATTGGGCAGGGAACGACTCTTTGGTGTGTTCACTTTTGGCATAAAGTACATGCTCAGTGTATCTCTGGATAGTGAATAATAAAGATTCTACAGAACATAATTTGTCTATTTGAAAACCTTAAATCAAGATAAAAACATTATCTTTGACTGGACGAATTAAGAGAGACCTAACCTTACGATCGAATGGAATCGAAGATCAGTGGAGTGAAAATACGATTAATTCCATCTGACAAATAAAACACATTATTCAGT
>JAVHPO010000148.1:0-4243 GCA_036170635.1 Prolixibacteraceae bacterium
AACAAAACCAGACATCATTGGGGCTGCTGCCTGCATGCAGGGATAGGTTGCCCTGGAAGGCTTGGGTATGACCCTTACCAGGAACCAGATTGTCGAAGTAAAACCAATGACAAGAAGCGAAATTTTCTTTACAATTGGTTTACCAACAAACGCTTTTAATTCTTTAATGAAAGTGAAGATTCGAGTTTCCATAAGTGAAATATTGGTTGAATTTTAGTTTTATTATAATCTATTTTTCATTGGCGAGATCCAGCACACCAAGATAGAGCAGCTTGGCCGCATCTTCCATGATTTCAGGAGTGAGCGCATCGGTCGTATCAAGCGGATGGTGGTAATAGACCGTTTTTACCGTTCCTGAAGTATCTTCGATGATGCCGACAACATTGCATGAACGGCTATCCGGAAAATAGGATGTGGAGGCCGAAATTTGTACTTTTTTATTTAATGCGAACGAGTTGGGCTTTACCAATTTCGCAATATTGTTCCTCGTTTCAATGTATTTGTGACCGGTTCCCGCAAAGAAATCAACCGCCACCGAATCCCCGACATGGGCATAGACAAAACCCTTCAGGAAAGAGGTGTTGGGATTTGCGATCTTACTAACATACAATAGCCCAATGGCTCCAAGCTCCTGCGCATGTTTAAACTTGTACCGGTGGTAACTGTAGGGTTCCCATTTGAGCTGGGTACTGTCATTTTTGCCGTAAGGTACGCCTGTCTCCATCAATAAAATTTTTCCTTTGACATCGATGTTCCGATAGTCATCATAACCCAGTTCCGGCGCTGAAATTCCATATCCGACATAGACCAGATCGCCTGTAATCTTTCCTGAAGCGGAGTTGGAACCGGGAAAGAAGTCATCCGGAAAATGGTATTCCTTGCGTGCATTTCCTTTCCCTGCAAGCATTGTTACGTTACCCGGAGTATGAACAACACTGTAGGCATTGGGGAAATACTGCAAATAGGAACCGTCCGCAACACCCGACTTCACCCCAGCCTTTTTCAGTTCCCCTGCTACCCACTGAGCCGCTTGCATATAACCCGGCGAGCCGGACAATCTGCCACCATATTTTGCTGATGTTAATTCGGCGGCATCCTTGAGCATATCATTACTGGAAATGGAATGAAAGGTATTCAAGATACCTTTATCTGAATCCTGAGCAAGAACATTGATTGCCAACACGCACGGCATTAGCAGGAGTAGAAGCGAATATTTAATCAGCATGTGATATCGACAGTTTGATGTAAGTGATAAAAATAGAAAAATGTCTCCACCAAATCTAATACAAATTTTTTCCCAATGCAGCTTTAAGTTTGTAACTGATCACAACCCGTTCGATGGTTGCTTTCAAATACATCAGGCTACTTTCCGCAACAGCATTTTCCGAATCCAGCAAATCGAGGTTGGTAAGGGTACCGGATTTGAATTTCAAATCGGCCAGCTCAAGTGCCCTTTTTGCCTGAGAAAGTTGCATCCCGAAAAGTTCAGATTTAGAAATGGCTGCTTTTAAAGCATTTAAGCTCTCCATCACTTCGTTTGTAATGGTTCGTTTGGTCAGATCAACTTCATAACTATTTGTACGGATGGTTGATCCTGCCAATTGAGTATTGAGTTTGGTCCTGGAAGCATCGTAAATCGGGATAAGCAGACTAAATCCAATGGCATAATTGGCCCTGGGTTTATCGAGCTGGGGAATGTACCCATTCTTCCATCCGCCGCTGGCAAATGCAGACAAGACGGGATTCTCATGTTTTTTGACCAGATCCTGGTAAGCCTGTGAAACCATCATCTTTTTCTCCGCCAACTTCAGCTCGTTCCTGTTGTTCAGGGCAAAGGAGATCAAAGAATCTTCGGTAAATGTTATCAAATCAGATTTCGCGAGGCGATGCACCCTGTGCATATTGGTGGCCGTTTCTCCCAGTAGCATATTCAATATTGAATTTTGAAAACCAAGCGAAGTAACCACATCGGTTTTTTGACTCTCCACGGTTGTGATCCTGACTTTGGTACTCAATATCTCATACTGAGTAGCTGAACCTGTTTCTGCCTTTTTCTCAACATTTTTAAGATGTTGGTTCAATGTCGACAACTGTTCATCCTTGATTGATAAAGCTTCCTGAAGATAAAGCATACTGTAATAACACCCAATGACTGCTACAGACATCTTTTGTTTCACCTGTTCGATGCCCAATACCGAGAGTTCTTTACTTTTCTCTTCAAAATCGATGCTCTTCTTCGTTTTACCGAAATCGGTCAAGGTTTGGTTGACATTGAGCGCTCCGTTGATGTTGTTGTGAGTTGCAAGCGAGAAACTTCCAACATCCGGTAAAGTGAGTGATGGAACGGGACCAATGTATGTATAAGATCCTGAAAGCTGAACATTTGGAAGATAGGCGGATTGGGCAAGGGCTATCTTTAAATCTGCGGCATTTAACGCTTCATTCGCTTGTTGTACCGTTGGATAAGTTTTTATCACCTGACCAATTAATGGAACCAGTTCCAAAGAATCGGATGGATTAACTTGCGCATATCCTTTCCCCAAAAGGAGGAAGAGTGCAAAAACACCCAGGGAAAACTGACGAAAATGACGAATGATCATAACCATAATTTTTAAACTTTCTTTTTCTTCCTGACCCGAAGGAAAATAATTGGAATACCACCCAACAGGGTCATCACGGAAGCGATCATAAAATCATCGTTGATCCCCTGAATATAGGCTTGTTTGGTAACATTCGAAACCACCATGTATTGGGATTGTCTTCTGGCATCCGATGGCGAACTGCCCGAATGATGGACAAAAGATTCATTCATATCTTTCACAACAGTCTGATATGCTGGGAAATTTACCTGAACTGCACCTCCATACATCTGCGTATGGTATGTTATCCTGGTTGAAAGCAGGGTAGCCAGAATAGCCACGCCAAAACTCCCACCCAATTGTCTAACCACATTGCTGATCCCGGAAGCCTGAGCCATTTTCTCCCGGGGAATATCCACCAATGAGACGGCCATCAGGGCTGAAAAAATTACCCCCATCCCAAATCCCCGGAGGTAGAGCGGTAACATGATTGCATCATGTTCAGTAAGGAAAGAGAGATGCGCATTCAGGTAAAAACTGAACGACATCAGTAAGATCCCAATGATCATGGGGATTTTTGCATTGATCTTTCCACTGATATATCCTGATATGGGCGCCACAATCCCCTGAATAATTCCTACCGGGAGAAAAACAGAACCTGACTGCAATGCAGTATATCCCAAAGAGTTCTGAAGATAAAGCGGCAACAGGAAGGTACTCCCGAACATACCGATACCAAACAAAAACATGACCAGTGAACTGATTCCAAAATTCCAATTACCAAGAAGCCTTAAGTCAATCAATGGATTTTCAACAACAAATTCCGCTGTGATAAAAATGGTAAATGCGATGATGGAGATGGCAAAACAGGCCAAAATATAGGGTGCCTTCCACCCTGCCGAGTTGGTGATGGCATTGCCTTCTGTCATTGCATACAAAATTATCGGAAGAAAAAGGCTGACCGAAATAAAGCCGACAATATCGAATTTACCGGTTCTTTTTTGCTTCATCTCCCTCTGAATCAATACAGTAAAAAACATTCCTACAATCCCGATAGGGACATTGATATCGAAAATGAGCTGCCAGTTAAAGTTATCTACCAGGAAGCCTCCAATCAAAGGACCGAATGAAACAGAGGCAGCGGCAGCAACCGACCAGAATCCTACGGCGAGACCACGCTGCTTTGGAGGAAATTCCCTGACAATAATGGCCATGCCAAGTGGTTGAATGATACCAGCGCCCAATCCCTGAATGACCCGCGAAAATATCAGCATATTCTCGTTGTGCGACATTCCGCACATAAATGATCCAAGGGTAAAAACAAACATGCCCATGAAGTACATCCGCTTGTAGCCAAAGTGATCGGCGAGCCAGGCAGATGCAGGTAACATCACGGCCAGCGCAAGCATATAGGCTGTCAGTACCCATTCGATGGTATCAAGTCCTACGCCAAAGGATGACATCATCTTTGGCAAGGCAACATTGATAATCGTTGCATCCAAAACTGCCATAAATGTACCTATCATGATGTTGGCCAGGACAAACCACTTGTACAAATCGTGACTGGGATGCCACTTCGAATCGCGGTTTCTGATCAACCTTCTTATCTTGTGCGAAGGAGTCGCTACACGCATCATTTGTTTTTCAGGATTTTCTGGTTCTGG
>JAVHPO010000149.1:0-4220 GCA_036170635.1 Prolixibacteraceae bacterium
CTCATAGTCGTTTGTATCGTGGGCAGGCGTGATTTTCAGACATCCTGTACCGAAATCCATCTCTACATATTCGTCCTGAATAACAGGTACGCTGCGGTTGACCAAAGGCACCAGCACCCTTTTACCAACCAGATGTGCAAAACGTTCATCAGCAGGGTTTACACAAACTGCCGTATCGCCCAATATGGTCTCCGGTCGGGTGGTTGCAACGGTAACATATTGATCTTCAGTTCCTTCTATCAGATAACGTACATAATACAATTTGGACTGCTCTTCGCGGTGGATGACCTCCTCATCCGAAAGCGCAGTTTTTGCAGCAGGATCCCAGTTCACCATACGCACACCCCGGTAAACATATCCTTTGTTGTAAAGATCAACAAAAGTGCGGATGACAGAGGCCGAACGGATCTCATCCATGGTGAAAGCAGTACGTTGCCAATCGCAGGAAGCACCCAGTTTTTTCAACTGTTCCAGGATGATCCCGCCATGTTTGTGGGTCCATTCCCAGGCATGCTCCAGAAATTGGTCACGGGTAAGGCTATCCTTTTTGATCCCCTCCTTCAAAAGTTTATCGACGACTTTAGCCTCAGTAGCAATGGAGGCGTGGTCGGTACCCGGTACCCAACAGCTATTCTTTCCAAGCATTCGGGCACGGCGAACCAGTACATCCTGAATAGTATTGTTGAGCATGTGCCCCATGTGCAGCACACCCGTCACATTGGGCGGAGGTATCACGATGGTATAAGGTTCGCGCTCATCCGGCTCCGAATGGAAAAATTTGTTCTCCATCCAATAGCTGTACCATTTGTCTTCGATGGTGGTTGGGTCGTATTTGACCGGGATTTCTTTGATCATTCTTTTATGTTTTTATCTGGAAGTGCCTAAAGTGACTAGAGTGAACTAAAGTGACTAAAGTACTTGCGGCTCCATCATATTCTCTGTTTCTCCGTTGTCCGTTTCCCTTTTCTTTCTTCTCATTTTTCAATGGTCTTTCATTCCGTCCGATCCTAACGCCATCTCATTTTTAGGCATTTTATCGCGGACGGTCTTCATGCCTCATTCTTGTCCAGGGGTTCCGCTTCGCTCCACCCCTGGCTACCAATATTTCGCCACTACGTGGCTTAACTTCGGATTAGAGCTCGCCCTTTCATTGTTTCTCCGTTTCAAATATTTGGCTTTCCATTCGCCCCCTCTCCCCCTCGTCCGCTCTCCCCCTCAATTCTTCAGAGAGGTAAGCCAGCCTAATAGAACTTCTTCACCCCGATCACCTCCCTCACCTCCAGCAGGGTTTTGGAAGCAGAGGCCCTGGCCTTTTCGGCGCCAAGTCTGGCTACTTTGGAGAGATATTGATCATCTGCCAATAGCATTTCAATTTTTTCGCGGATTGGCGCTGTAAAATGGATGATATCTTCGGCCAGCTGCTTCTTCAGATCCCCATAGCGGATCGAACAATTGTTGTATTGAAGATCGAAATGTGCCACCACATCAGGTTTAGATACGACATCCAGCAACGTGAAAAGATTCTGAATAACTTCAGGCTTTTGCTGGTTGGGCTCTGTCGGACCGCTGTCGGTAACCGCCTTCATCACCTTTTTTCGGATTTCCTGAGGCGAATCGGCCAATGAAACGGCATTTCCCTCCGATTTACCCATCTTCCCCGAGCCATCCAATCCCGGAATCTTCACCATATCCTCTCCTTCAAAAACATAAGGCCGGGGTATCGGAAAGAGATCGACATTGTACATACGGTTGAAACGTCGCGCAAAAGTGCGGGCCATCTCCAGATTTTGCTCCTGGTCCTTCCCCACCGGAACCAAATGGGCTTTGTGGATGATGATGTCTGCCGCCATCAAAACCGGATAGGTCAGCAAGCCTGCATTGACATTGTCGGGTTGCTGGCGTGCCTTGTCCTTGAATGAAGTGGTGCGCTCGAGTTCTCCGAGATAAGCATTCATGTTCATCAGCAGATAAAGCTCGGAAACCTCCGGAACATCACTCTGAATAAATACCGTAGCTTTCTCAGGATCGATGCCACAAGCCAGGTATTCGGCCAGTACCTGTTTCACATTTCCGAAAAGGTGATGGGGAACAGGATGTGTGGTCAAAGAATGAAGATCGGCAATAAAAAAATAGGTATCGTGATGGTGCTGCATCTCGATGAAATTCTTCACCGCTCCGAAGTAATTACCAAGGTGAAGGTTCCCTGTCGATCTTATTCCGCTGACAACTGTTGGCATGACTGAAATTTTTGTTTCGCTACAAAAATAGCAAAACTCATCTACTGCACAATCTCAAAATTATCCGGGTCAATAAGTGGTTCACCCTTCAGCCGGAGGATTATTTGAGCGACAGCAAGGGTATCCTTTTCACAGTATCGTGCAATCCGTTCCAGATCACCCTCTTTGTAATAAACGGCTGCTACCTGACTGCCATCGATGTCATCCTTGGGGGTTGGCACATTAAAAATAGTACAGAGAAGATCTAGTGAGGTATAGTGCTTGAAATCGCCAAACTTCCAAAGTTGCATGGTATCCATCAAATAATCCCTCACCTCCCAGGGTTTTGCACCCGCAATATCAAGAATGGAAGGCAATTTCAATCCATTGATCAGCACCCTCCGGGCGATGTAGGGAAAATCGAACTCCTGTCCGTTGTGGGCGCACAAACGATGAACCGGATTGGCCATAAATTTTTCTAGCATCGCTAAAAAATCTGTGAGCAGACTCGCTTCATCAGCGCCATAAAATGATTTCACCCGGTAAACCCTTTTGTTTCCCCTCCGGTAGATGGTACCGCATGAGATGCAAACGATTTTTCCAAATTCAGCGTAAATTCCTGCCCGTTCGAAAAGTTTTTCGGCCGACTCTCCCTCTTTGGCCAATGCCTCAGATTTACGAATCCATAATTTTTGAAGCTTTTCAGGGAAATCTTCCATCTTCTCTACCTGCGGAACCGTCTCAATATCCAGATACAGAATGTGTTCAGGTTGAATTCTATCAAGCATAACAGAAAAATTAAAAATTAAAGATTACAAATTACGGATTGCCTTTCATCTGTAATTTGTAATTTGCAATTTGTAATTATTTATGGGTGGTCGTTCAGATGTTTCTCGATGTATTGGGTAATGATATTGATGGCCACTTTGTTGTTTCCACCTTCGGGAACGATGATATCTGCATACCGTTTGGTGGGTTCAATAAACTGTAGGTGACTCGGGCGTACAGTATCTTCATACCTCTGCAACACCGTCTGGACATCCCTTCCCCTTTCTACCATATCACGATGAATGACACGGGATAAACGTACATCGGCCTCACAGTCGACAAAGATTTTGATATCCATCAATTTACGAAGCTCTTTGGGCCAAAGAATGAGAATTCCCTCTACAATAATGGCTTTTTGTGGAATGATGGTAGTCGTTTCGGCGGCCCTGGTACAAGTGAGGTAGGAATAGATCGGTTGTTCCACTGTTTCCCCGCGTTTCAATTTGCGGATATTCTCAGCCAAAAGTTCAAACTCCAATGCATCAGGATGATCAAAATTTATCTTTTGACGCTCTTCCAAAGGCAGATCACTGTTATCACGGTAGTAGGCATCCTGCGACAGGATTGTCACATCCTTTTCGGCTAACCGTTCTATAATTTTATTGACTACCGTCGTTTTGCCGGATCCTGTTCCTCCGGCGATTCCAATGATCAGCATGCTCATACGCCAAATTCTTTTAAGCTTTAATACAAAGATAGGTTAAATTTCGGCCAACCGGAATTTTTGGACTTACTGAAGATAGGGCATAATGAAGAATATCTGTTATTTTTGCACTCTGATTTAATACATTATAACATGTTTAACCATATCGTTCTCTTCAAACTCAAGGACTTTCAGAATGATCAGATCAAATCTGATATCCGCGACCAGATAAAAAATGCACTTCTCGGACTTAAAGGGAAAATTGCCGAACTCAAATACCTTGAAGTCGGCAATAACTTTGAATTGAATGCCTCCTCTTTCGACATCGGTCTGGTTACCCGTTTCGACTCTTTTGAAAGTTTTGTCGTCTATCGCGATCATCCGGAACACCAGAAGGTGGTTGGATTGGTGCGCGCCAATACTGTGGATAGGGCGGTAGTGGATTATTTGGACTGACGGGGAAAGGAGGGGGCGACTGGACGAGGGGGAGAGGGGGATGACGGGGATGACTGGGACGACTAGGATGACGGGGA
>JAVHPO010000150.1:0-4213 GCA_036170635.1 Prolixibacteraceae bacterium
TCCCTATGTCGCGGCTTCAGGTGTTGCAATCGGGCTGAATGCCTCTTTCGCAGGTATCTGGGCGACTCCTTATACCACTAAGGAGTCAATCTTTTCAATGCCATTTACAGATACCAACCTGGCTGGCACACAGAATTCACTTGCATGGTACAACAACCCTTCTTCTAACGAAGCTTATTATTTGACCACAACACCTGGAAGTACCTTCGCTCAAATGAATGCCGCAGACGCCAGAAAAGTGTTGTTTTCTACAGGGGTAGTTTCCGGAGCGACCGTTTACTTCTGTGGAAAATACCCAAGTTTCACCATCCAATCTGACTATGCCCCGGTGATTCGGTATGCCGAGGTGTTGCTGAATTATGCTGAAGCAATTGTCAGGGGTGGAAATGCGGTTACCCAAAAAGCTGTGGATCTGCTTAATGCAGTAAGGACCAGATCTTATCCCGCAGGAGCTTATACTTTGGCAAGTTTTACCGATGTCAAGTCTTTCCTGGATGCCATGTTGCTCGAAAGGAGCATGGAGTTTTTGGGTGAAGGTTTACGAAACATGGATTTGATGAGGACGGTATCAACTATTCCAGCAAAGAGTGGAACATCGGCAGGCTCAGTGGGTGCTATTGCACCGGGAACCCCTACCTATATCTGGCCTATTCCTTCCAGTGAGTTGGATATTAATAAACTGATGACGGGGAATTAGTTTTATGACGGGCCTTTTTATCTGAAGTTCAAAATTTGGAAAAGGATAAAAGGTCATTACAACGATTATTTTATCGATATAATACAAGGAGACTCCTGATCAATATATGATCGGGAGTCTTTTTTAATGAAGTAAAGAAGAATAAGCGGGAAAACCAACAGCCAGAAATAAACGACAATTACTGATCATTCAAAACTCCCGTTTGTAACAGCTCCTATGGTTGGGTAGTTTGGTACAAATCTGTCATTTTTTTGAACTTTTCTGTCAATTTTACACATTTTTCGATTTTTAAGTTTTGGTTTTGCGTTATTTAACATATCTTCGTTTTTCTATGAAAATTTTAACAAGTAGACCTCTTGTACAAATAAGACTATCTTGTACAAAAAGACCGAATACATTAAAATTTTATCTGACCCTTTTTATTAACCTCAAAATTTTTTCCATGAAAAAAATTTCTCTATTGCTTGCTTTCCTCTGTTTGATCGGAATGCAACTTGTTTTTGCACAGACACGGGAGATTTCGGGATCTGTAATTTCCGGCGACGATGGGACGACCGTTCCCGGTGCATCTGTCGTTATCAAAGGCACAACAGTAGGTACCATTACTGATAAAGATGGGAAATTCTCCCTTAAGGCTTCTACTGATGCAAAAGTATTGGTCGTTACTTTTGTAGGTATGACTCCTGTCGAGGTACCATTAACTTCAAAAAATTCGTACAGCATTAAGTTGAGTATGCAGACAGTCGCCGTTGATGAGGTTATGGTTGTTGCCTACGGATCAGTAAAAAAAGCCTCATTTACCGGATCAGCTGAAGTTGTTGGTAACAAAACGATTGAAAGAATTCAAACAGCTTCGGTTGCAAAAGCACTCGAAGGTGTTGCCCCTGGTATTCAGGTAACGGGAGGAACAGGCCAGCCTGGTTCAAGCGCATCGGTCCGGATTAGAGGGATTGGTTCAGTTAATGCCTCCAGTAATCCTCTGTATGTTGTTGACGGCGCTCCTTTCGATGGGAATCTTAACTCAATTAACAACAACGATATTGAATCGGTTACCGTATTAAAAGATGCTACTTCGGCAGCACTCTATGGCGCCCGCGGTGCGAATGGGGTAATTATTATCACAACCAAAAAAGGAGGTAAGGGCAGATCCACCGTAAATTTTAAATCAAGTGTTGGAGGTGTTTCCCGTGCAATACCCGAATATGATATGGTCAATACCCAGGAGTATTACGAGCTTATGTGGGAAGGTTGGTACAATGCCCTTGTAAATGCAAATAAAATGACCCCGTCTGCTGCTGCGGCTATGGCAAGCGGAGGAACTTCAAGTGGAATTGTTGCGAAGCTTGGAGGTTACAATAGCTATAATGTTGCAAATGACCAGTTGATTGGCCTTGACGGAAAGCTAAACCCAAGCGCAAAATTAATGTATTCTGATAATTGGAACCAACAATTGGCTCAGACGGGTGTACGCCAGGATTATAATTTTTCAATAAACGGGGGCGATGATAAGGGCAGTTATTTTGCATCAGTTTCCTATCTTGATGAGCAGGGAATGGTAAAATGGTCAAATTATGACAGGTTAACAGCCCGTTTTGGTGTTTCAAAACAAATTAAAAGATGGTTAAAATATGAAGGCTCTGTTTCTGGCTCATCAAGCAACCAGAATGGTTTCGTAGCCACAGGGACTGCTACCACCAACCCATTCTATTTTGGAAGAATGTTAGCGCCAATTTATCCGATCTATCAGTACGATGCTGAGGGTAAAATTATTAAGGATACTGCAGGAAATCCGGTATACGACATGGGTGGAGGTACAGGCGCCTATAAATGGGCAGGGCATACCCGTTCTTATGCGCCTAATGCCAACCTGATGGTTACACTTCCTTTGGATGAAAGGTCAAATAAGTTAAATACAATATCAGCGCGGTCGAGTGTCGAAATTTCATTCCTTAAAAATTTCAAACTCAAAATTTTAGGCAATATCGACTTAGGCAATTATTTCTATACAACATATCAAAATAATGTGTACGGGGATGCCCAAGCAGTTAAAGGCCGTTCAACAAAACAATATTTTAATTCGACATCAACAACTTTGAACGAGGTGCTAACATGGTCGAAAATAATTGGAGAACATGATATTTCATTGCTGGCAGGGCACGAAAACTATCAATACAAAGACTATAACGTTTCGGCCACAAGAACCGGTTTTACAATCCCAACTACCCAACTGGTTGCCGCTTCAGTTGCCGAAGGTTCAACCTCTCTCGCGAATAACTATTCATTGGAAGGTTACTTTTTTCAGGCCAACTATAATCTGAAGTCCAAATACTATTTATCTGGTTCATTTCGTACGGATGGATCTTCACGCTTCTATGCAGATTCTCGTTGGGGATCATTTTGGTCAATTGGTGGTTCCTGGCGTGTGAAAGAAGAAAATTTCATGAACAACCTGTCAATGATCGATAATCTTAAACTGAAGGCCTCTTTTGGGGAACAAGGGAATGACGATATCAACAACTTTTATGGATGGCAAAGTTTGTATTCAATCAATGGGTATAACAACGGAACTTTAAATGGTGCGATCCATTCACAACTGGAAAATAAAACCCTGCAATGGGAAAAAAATGCTAACCTGAATGTTGGTTTGGAATTTGGTATTTTTAAGCGTGTCAGGGGAGAAATTGATTACTTTGTCCGCGAGTCCAAAAACTTGCTGTTTAGTGTCCCACTCCCGCAATCAACCGGTATTTCATCGAAATGGAGCAATATTGGCACGATGAAAAATAACGGAATCGAGGTGCAACTTAGTGTTGATGTAGTGAAGATGAAAGATTTATTGTGGACTATAGACATTAATGCGACTACCTACAAAAACAGAATTACAAAAATGCCTTTAGGTCCTGATGGAAAACCTCAGGAAATTGTTTCAGGGACAAAGAAATTGTCGGAAGGTCACTCTGTTTATGATTTTTGGTTAAGGGACAATGCAGGTGTTGATCCTACAGATGGTAGTATATTATTCTACAAAGATATTAAGGATACGGATGGTAATGTTACAGGAAAAGAAACAACGAAGGATCAGAATGCTGCAAGTTATTATTATGTTGGAAGTTCGATTCCCTCCTGGTATGGCGGTGTCACAAATAACTTCAGTTATAAGGGTTTCGATCTCTCAGTTTTGGTTACTTACCAACTTGGCGGTAAAATGTTAGACTCAGGATGGGGCGGATTAATGCATCCGGGATCATTTGGCACAAATTGGTCCTCCGATATAAAAAACCGCTGGATAAAACCTGGAGACGTTACCGATGTCCCTCGTTTGCAAAACAGCTATGCCGCTGCTACAGCTCAATCATCCCGCTTCCTGACAGACGCAACATTTTTTTCTCTGAGGAATGTAACATTGGGATATACTTTACCGAAAAAAATCTCAAGTATGATTGATATTGAGAATATTAAGATTTTTGCTACAGGAGACAATTTGGGTATGAAAACCAAACGCAAGGGAATGGATCC
>JAVHPO010000151.1:0-4202 GCA_036170635.1 Prolixibacteraceae bacterium
GAAAACGCTGACTTCTCGATCGGTTGAGAAAAATGGGTTATCGGATGGGACTCAAAATTAAAATGTTATGAAAAAAATTATCTTAGTAATTGCAGTTCTGTTAGTTAACATGGTTTCTATCGCACAGAAACCGGAATTCTTTCAAACCATGGGCGAAACGCTCGGTCAATATGCATCTTGCAGGACGGTAGCAGATTTTCAGGCTTTGGGCAACAAATTCCAGATGATTGCCAATGTAGAAAAAGCGGAATGGTCGCCATTGTATTATCATGCGCATTGTTACATCCTGATGAGTTTTGTGGAACAAGGTGATGCAGTAAAAAAAGATAGTTACCTGGATGAAGCGGAAAAATCTATCGACAAGTTGGTTGCCATGACTCCAAACGAAGCGGAGGTTTTTGCCCTCCAGTCGTTTTACTATACTGCACGGTTGGTTGTCAATCCAATGGAACGCGGACAGAAGTATAGCGC
Organism: Prolixibacteraceae bacterium; assembly: GCA_036170635.1. Taxonomy (GTDB): domain Bacteria; phylum Bacteroidota; class Bacteroidia; order Bacteroidales; family Prolixibacteraceae; genus CAINVV01. The sequence continues at coordinate 472 of JAVHPO010000151.1, forward strand.
ACTCTCCGGGCAGGCTGTAGGCAAAGCACTGGCTATAGATCCTACTAATCCACGCGCCCGACTGATCAAATTACAAGGCGATATGGGGTCAGCAAGATTTTTTGGCCAGGATCCGAAATCTTTCTGCCCGCTAGCAAAAGAACTGCTGGCCACTTGGGATAACTTTAAACCCAAATCGCCAATAGATCCGGCTTGGGGAAAAGATCAGGCAGAGGGAATTGTGAAAGGATGCCAGTAGAAGACTATTTATCTTTACATTTACAAAACAACAAGTATCCAAAATACTAAATTCCAAATGACGATTCCGGAATTACATGAAAAATCAATCAAGTTGGCAAAACTCATTTTGTCCAATGCAGCCTTAAGCATCCTGCTAATGTTGGTTTTAATGGCAAATGCGCTGCAAGATGTAAAAACTTCCTTAGTCATATTTGTTTGGACTTTTAGCATCTGCATAACACAATGGATTGGACTGGGTTTTATTTACAGGTTAATCGACCGAAAGATTTCCTGGATAAAAGCTCCGGTAAAAAAGGTTTTTGTTCAAATCTTTACTTTTCTGACTTATTCAATTTGTGCCTACATAGTCATGCAATTTGCCAATTACTATATTTGGAGGGGTATATTACCTTCACAGTCCTGGCCATGGATTGTATCATCCATTCCAGTTACTGTATTGATTTCATTGTTTATTTCATTGATTTTTACAGCGATCGGCTTCTTTTTTGCATGGAAGAATTCGTTGATTCAGGCTGAAAAATTGAAAGCGGAAATGATGGTATACAAATACGAATCGTTGCGGAATCAGATCAATCCCCATTTCCTGTTTAACAGCCTGAATGTGCTAAGCGACCTGGTTTACGACAATCAGGCTACTGCAGTAAAGTTTATCCGGCAATTGAGCGATCTGTTTCGTTATGTGCTGGATAGTCGCAACAAAGAACTGGTTCCACTCAACGATGAAATGGAATTTATTCGTTCATTTATCTTTTTGCTTCAAACCAGGTTCGAAGAGAAGCTGGAAATATTCATTGATGTTAAACCCGATAGCGCAGATTACATAGTGCCAATGACCTTACAACTGCTGATCGAAAATGCAGTTAAACACAACGAGGTTTCTGAGACTTATCCCCTTCGAATTACTATCCGGAAGAACAAAGATTATCTGGAAGTTACCAATGTGTTGCGACCGAAAAATGTGGGTGAAGACTCAAAGAAAACCGGATTGAGAAACATAGTTCAACAATTTGCATTCTTTTGTGACCGGCCCATTGAAATCCTCCCGTCTGAAGAACAATTTATGGTTCGGATACCTATTCTAAAATTGGCGGAAAAATGAAGGTAATTATTTTGGAAGACGAACCAAGAGCAGCCAATCATCTGGAGCGCTTACTCACAAAGGTTGCCCCGAACATGATCGTAATTGCCAAACTGGATTCAGTACGTGATGGTCTGAAATACCTGCGAACCAATCCGGAACCTGACCTCCTTTTTTCGGATGTCCAACTTGCCGATGGGCTAAGTTTTGAGATTTTCAATCAATTCGATGTGCGTTGTCCGATTATTTTTACTACTGCCTATGACCACTATGCCATCGATGCGTTCAAAACCAGCGGTATCGATTATTTACTAAAACCCATTGAGGAAGAGAGGCTCAGCAAAGCCATTGAAAAAGCCAGACAATTTTCTCCGGGTTTGATCCTGGAAAAGATGATAAGATTGAACAATCCTGCTTATGGGAAAAGTTATAAGTCACGGTTTATGGTCAAGGTTGGCGATAAAATCAAAAGTATTCCTGTCGAAGAAATTCTGGCATTTTTTAGCCAGGAGAAAGGAACTTATCTCCTGACGTCCGACAAACACAACTATAACATTGAATATACGCTTGATCAGCTAGAACAAATGCTTGACCCCGAAATTCACTTCAGGATTAACCGAAAATACATTGTTTCCATTCAAACTTGTACCAATATTTTGGCCTGGACCAATTCGCGGCTTCGCCTAAAAATTGACGGGATCGATGATACGGATATCTTTGTTGCCCGGGAGCGGGTCCAGGAATTCAAAAATTGGCTGAATAGGTAATGGCAGCTTGTTAAAACTGACGGGGTCACTCAGAGTGACCCCGTCAGTTTTTTATTCTATGCATATTAAACACCTACAAATCAAGCCATTCCTTGAAGGCTGCGACTTTATCCCTGCTAACGACAATGCTCTCTTCATCCGCCTTTTTCAATTTGACTTTCAGCCGGCTATTGGAGTAAAAAACAATGTCCGCAATGGATCGATTGCTTAGTATGTACTTGCGGTTGATGCGAAAGAATTGGTGTTCATCCACCATTTCCGAGATGCGGTCGAGCGAATAATCAACGAGGTAGGTTTTAAAATCAGAGGTACACAGGAAAGTAGCCCTTTCGAGGCTATAAAAAAAGAGAATATCTTCAACAGCAATGGATTTCAGGTGCTCTCCCACTTTAATCACAAATCTGGTTTTGTACTGTTTCTTAAGCATTTCCTTCACTTTATTCAACAGTTCGATCGTAACTGCAGGAGTTGACTGTGAATGCCCAACCCTATCGTTAAATTTTTGAAATGCCGCTTCCAACTCCTGGTAAGCTATTGGTTTAAGCAAATAGTCTACGCTATTCACCTTGAAAGCTTTGATGGCATATTCCTCATAAGCCGTTGTAAAAATTACCGGAGAAGTCATATTCACACGCTCAAACACCCCGAAGCTTAATCCGTCGGCAAGCTGAATATCCATAAAAACCAGGTCAGGGGCAGGATTCTGCTGAAACCATTCAACGGCGCCATTCACTGAATCAATGACGGCAAGTACCGAAATCTGAGGATCAAATTTCAGGATCAGTTGCCTCAACCATTCAGCAGCCGGCTTTTCGTCTTCTATGATCAGTACTTTATACATCATCTCATTCTGTTAGCAAAGGAATACGAACCACGAAATTGCCACTATTCTCAGCAATCATCACTTTTTTGTCTGTGAAAAACTGATACCGCTCCTTGATATTTTCGATCCCGCTTCCACTTCCCTCCGATCCACCTTTTTTCTGAAGCTTGTTTTCAACCGTCAGATAACCATCTTCCGCGGAGAAAATGCGGATAATCAAAGGATTTTTATCGGATATCTCATTGTGTTTGATGGCATTTTCGACGAGCATTTGAATGGATAATGGGATGACTTTGAAATTTCCAGGTCTGATGTTAATATGGACATCAAGATTGGCCTCAAACCTTATTTTCTGCAGGAAAACATAGGATTCCAGAAATTTCAGTTCCAATTCAAGGGCAACCAATTCGTTGTTCTTCTGGTCAAGGACATAACGATACACCTCCGAAAGCTTCTTCACAAAATCGATTGCCTTATCAGGATTGGAGCTGATCAGTGAAGTGAGCGAATTCAGGTTGTTAAAGAGGAAATGAGGATTCACCTGACTTTTCAATGTTTCATATTGCAAGGCCAATTGCTCTCTTTTAAGTTTCTCCTGCTGAACAGCCGCCTCTTTCCAGTTCTTAAAAAACATGATCGCATTCGAAATCAGCGAGCCCAAAAAAACGAACGTAAAGGCAACCTTTACCATAAAAGAACCTGTTTCGATAAAAAAGTCGGAATTCATTTTCTGGTGCCATAATAAACTGGTCAGAAAGATCGCGAGCACAATAATTACCACAGAGAGCCCAATGGTAACAAAGAATTGAACAATCAACCGCTT
>JAVHPO010000152.1:0-17832 GCA_036170635.1 Prolixibacteraceae bacterium
CCCCATTGACGGTGGTAATGGAAATTATTCCTGTACCAATAGGAGGCGCTCAAACCCTCTTTTTGGAACTCTTCGAAAGTCCTGACGGCTTTTTCGTTGTCGGGCAGGAAGAATGAGAGAAATGTAGCAGAGTCCCCGTTTTCATCAGGAACCAGCCGTGTTTTAACTTCCGGGAACTCCAGAAGTACTTGTTTCAAAATATGTTGGTGTGACTTTTGTTTTTCTATCATGTAGGGCAGTTTCCGGAGCTGCGCAAGCACAACCGCTGCCCCAAGCTCTGAACCACGGTAGTTGTACCCAAGGATTGGATGTTGTTCTGCTCCTCGTGCCTCACCGATATGGTCGTGACCATGGTCGGAATATTTGTGTGCGCGATCATAGAGTTCATCATCATTGGTAGCAATGGCTCCTCCCTCACCTGCAGTGATAATCTTGTAATAGTCGAATGAGAATGCCGATATCTTACCGAAATTCCCAAGCATTTTGCCTTTGTAACTTCCACCTAGAGCGGGAGCAGCATCTTCCACCAGGATAAGGTTGTGCTTGTTACAAACGGCAAGAATTTCGTCCATCTTAGCCATTGACCCAAATACCTGGATCAATAACACTGCTTTGGTACGGGGTGTAATTACTTTTTCAATCCCTTCCGGACTCAGGCACAAGGTTTCATCAATTTCTGCAAAAACCGGGATGGCCCCTGCCAAAAGGACTGCCTCAATGGGGGCAATGAATCCATATGGAGGAACGATTACTTCGTCACCATAACCAATCCCGCAGCAAGCCAGGGATATGGAATCGGCAGCAGTACCACTGGCACAAAAATGGGTATGTTTGGCACCCAAATAGGCACTGAACTCCTGTTCGAAAATTTTGGCTTTAAAGACTCCATTTCTTTGAGCATCATGATTGTAGCGAAAAAGTACGCCTGTTTCCAAAACATCCATCACCTCATTACGCTCTTCCTGTCCGAAAAGTTCGGTACCTGCCATACTACTAAGTGTTAATCAATTTTAAAAAAACTCTTTTGCAAGAATCATGCCAGACTAGTCCTTGTTTCCACAGGATGGTTCATATTCCTCCAACGGAAACCAATCAATTGCCTAACAAAAAGACCACGAAATTACAATTATTTTTTGAGATGTTGTGTTAAAGTTATCTAATTGAAGAAAGCAGAAAAGGCAACCGACTGTACATCAATTGCCTTTTTTTGATCGGTGCCCAGAACAAGACTCGAACTTGCACACCGTAACCGGCACCAGCCCCTCAAGCTGGCGTGTCTACCAATTTCACCATCTGGGCAGAACTTTTTAGCGAGTGCAAATGTATAAAAAAAAACAAAAACCCACTATCTGACCCGACAAAAAAGGGGCATTTGTCACTTGCTGTATTCGCAGCTGTATTTTATCTCCAGGACGATCCCTTCGTTGCTAACTTTAAATTGAGTTATCTCCGACTTGAGAACTTTCGGAGCATTAAAACTATCATATTGGAATTGCCCGGTGTTAATTGGTGTTTCCTTGAGCATCACCCGCTTCTGATAAGTTCTGAGGGTTCCGCCTCCAATCAAATTTTCAATATTGGTAGGGGCGCCCTTCACGGCCATTACCTCTGAGAATGATTTCCCCTTGTATTCCCTGTTCAGCCTGGATTCAATCGAACATCCAACCAATAAAACAGCAGCGAAAAAGAATAAGACTGCTTTGGTAAAAACAGTTTCCCAATTGGGCATTTTTATATAAAATAACTTTTTACGCATTTTCAATGTTATGATGTTTTAGATTCGAAATTTAGTGAGATTTGAAACAGCTATTTGAATCCTGCAAAAAAAATCACCAATCAGGTACTTATCTTTTGGAACAGCTTGAAAATTCGTCTTACTTCCCAGACTTCCACGAAGTTCCCACATCCTCAAATCCCCGGGAAACACTTTACACCGGGCTTCAACTGCAATAAAGAGCAGTAAACCAATGAGGATACGAAGGTCCATGGCACATTAAGGTTAGTTTCAAATTTGAAATCCTCACTTAAAAATAGCAATAATTCAAGATAAAACCAACTTCCAGGTCAGTTATTTCGGTAACTGAGTAAAACAAAAACTATCACTCCCTCCCAACAAACTTTACCATAAATTCGGTACGTCTGTTGGATCGTCGCCCCTCCTCGGTGCTGTTATCACCAATGGGAACAGAAAACCCGACCCCTCTGCCCGTCAGCCTGAATGGCTCAATGTTTCTTTTCTTCAATTCACTCACAACCGCCTCTGCCCGCTTTTGGGATAGCGCCAGGTTGTATGACTCAGTGCCAACTTTGTCAGTATGGCCAACCACCTCCATGGAAACAGATGGATTCATTTTCATAAATTGCGCCATCTCGTCCAGCTGAGATTGGGACGGCGCTTGCAATACCCACGAATTGGTTTCGAAGAAAATATTTTTCAGTGTGGTACTTGCCCCGGAAACGATTGGCTGAAGCATTACCTTCAATTCCCTGGGCCGTTCTTTTGTAAAACCTTTGAGCAATGGGATATTTTCAGAAGAGAAAAGATATCCCTTCCGGGAGATGCTTAAACCGTAATTCTGGCCCGCAGGAAGACAAACAAGAAAGGTGCCGTCATTTTCAGCATCGGTAATTTTGCAAACAATCTTGTTGGTCAACAAATTGGTAAGAACAATTTCCGCAACAATTTTCTTGCCTGTTTTTGCATCCGTAACCTCCCCTTTCAAATAAGAGACCGGATCCGGCCGAAGTGAATCAGGGAGGGTGAAAAAGAGGATGTCACGTCCTTTTGACGGGATGCGATCGGAGGTATACAAGGCTCTCTCTCCCGATATTTCTACAACCAGTCCCTCTTCGTTTCGGTTGGTATTTATCGGATAACCCAGGTTGGCAGGTGCACTGTATTTCCCATTCACCATCCTGGTAAGGAAGAGGTCTGTTCCTCCCAGTCCGGGCCATCCGTCCGATGCAAAATAGAGCGTTTTGCCATCTGCATGAAGGAAAGGCGAAATATCATTCCCGGCGGTATTCAGTTCCGATACATTGGATACATTGCCAAACTGCGGAATTCCATCAGGTGAAATGTTAGTTTTTACGGCTTTCCAGATATCCATTTTACCCATTCCGCCCTTTCTGCTACTCACAAACAGGAGTGTTTCGCCGTCAGCTGACAGGCATGGCTGTGACTCCCAGGCGCCACTGTTGACCGGCTCTCCCATATTTAAAGGCACCGTCCATTTGCCATCTTTATTTATCGAAATATAGAGATCACAGCTACCGAAACCATCTGGTCGTCCACAACCCGTAAAAATCAACAACCGACCATCGGCTGAAAGGGTTTGTGCCCCTTCGTTTTCATCCGTATTTACAGGATAACCTAACGGGACAGCCTTTCGCCAGCCGGAGGAATCATGTTTCGACAGATAGAAATCTTCCTGTGGCCTGGCGATTTTCAGGCCATTTTTGTCCATGGTTTGGAGACGGGTAAAGACCAACTCACTGGCTTCGGCGTTGAGTGAGGGCCAGTACTCTTCTGCGGAGGTATTGATCGAATCTCCCGGATCTGTGGGTTGAAAAGCGACCGGATGTTTAACCGCTTCTACCGAAAATCTGCAGGAAGCCAGTAGCAATCGCTCTTCGGGATTGAGTGATTTTTTAAGAATTGTAAAATGTTCCATTCGGGCAAGCGCCTCTACATATTCTCCCTTTTTGTACAGGAGTTCGGCCAGAAACTTAAATCCTGCCGGGTAAGCGTCACCGGACAGGGCGAGGCCCTTTTCTAAATGCTTAATCTCCTCCTCCGGTCTCCCTTCTTCATGGTTGAGATCTGCAAGGGCAAAATGAGCCATGAAATATGTTGAGTCTATCTTAAGAATTTCATGTAAGAGCTGCGAGGCTTTCAACGAATTTCCAAGTTGAGAAAAGGATAGCGCTTCGTGGTATAGGGAATTGGTCCTTTTCAGGATTGCGGACCTGTTTTGGGCATGAAGCGCTCCTGAGAGCAATAAAAGTGACACAACTATTGACAACAATTTCATAGTAATGTTAAGGCTGATTGGATAAAAATACAATAATTATTGCATCGGCGCCAATGCCATCCTTCCAATTCCTTCGGCTCCGCTCAGGGACAGGGATCACCGTTTCCGGGTTTCCCCGTTTCCATTCTGCCCTTCGACAAGTACCGACTTTCCCTTATTTATTCGACTCCCGTCACCCCTCGGCTTCGCTCGGGGACCGGAGTATTTTCTCCTTTTTTTGCCCTTCGGCTACGCTCAGGGAGCGCGACCACCGTTCATTGCTTCCTTTCTGCTCTTCGACCCTTCGACAAGCTTCTCAGGGCAGTGCTGCTCAGGGAGGTTCTTCGAAAGTACAAAAAAAAACCGCCTCGGTTGCCCGGACGATTCTTTTATGAAATTATGTAGTTGAAATTTACAGGCTATTGATGGCATTGAGGTCGTCAAAAGCCACTTGCAAGCGGGCAATCAGGGTCTCTTCACCTTTTCTTATCCAAACGCGCGGATCGTAAAACTTCTTGTTGGGTTTGTCGGCGCCTTCGGGGTTACCGATCTGGCTCTGGAGATAGTCGTGGTTTTTAGCCTCGAACTGACGGATACCATCCCAGTAAGCCCATTGTGTATCTGTGTCGATGTTCATTTTAATGACACCATAGCCGATAGCCTCGCGGATCTCTGCATGTGATGAGCCCGAACCTCCGTGGAAAACGAAATTTACAGGATGTTCTTCTTTCAAACCCAATTTGGCTTTGATGTATTCCTGAGAGTTTTTCAGGATAATCGGCATCAACTTAACATTTCCCGGTTTGTATACGCCGTGAACATTGCCAAAAGAGGCGGCAATTGTAAAATTGGAGGATATCTTGCTCAATTCTTCGTAAGCATAGCAAACATCCGCAGGTTGTGTATAGAGCAGGCTGTTGTCGATACCGCTGTTATCGATGCCATCTTCCTCGCCTCCGGTGATCCCAAGTTCAATTTCGAGGGTCATGCCCATTTTGCTCATGCGCTCAAGATAGCGTTTGCAGATTTCAATATTCTCAACGAGTGGCTCTTCTGAAAGATCCAACATGTGAGAGCTGAACAGCGGCTTGCCTGTTTGAGCGAAGTGTTTCTCACTTTCGTCAAGAAGTCCATCAATCCAGGGAAGCAATTTCTTTGCAGCATGGTCTGTATGAAGTACCACACGTACACCATAAGCTTCGGCCAATGTGTGAATGTGTTTGGCCCCTGCAACAGCCCCAAGGATACCAGCTTTCTGACCTTCCAGTTTCAACCCTTTACCGGCATTGAAAATGGCGCCTCCATTGGAGAATTGAATCATAACGGGAGCATTGGCGATGACCGCAGCTTCCATAATGGCATTCACAGATGATGAACCTACAACGTTGACAGCCGGAATCGCAAAACTATTTGCTTTGGCTACTTTAAAAATGTATTGCAAGTCGGTTCCGGAAACCACGCCCGGCTTTACAACCTCAGCTATTCTATTCATAATGATATGATTTAATTTTATGATCGCAAAGTTATGTATTCGAATTGATATTTGAATACAATGAATATTAAGATTAAGTAAACAAATCAGCGTTTTACCTTCCGAATTGATAGGGCAGATTGATGTGCAAAAATCAAGAAATACCCTTCCGTAAAGGTTAATCAGGTTGGAAAAAAGATTATGGTTTAACCCTTCGGTAGATACAATTCAGGCTCAGACACAAGGCACACGGGTAATCGCGGTAGCTTACCTCCTTGCCAATTCCAATCACACCACTGATTGATTTAACAGGGTTCATCAGGGCTGATGGTGTGAGTGTTACACCGCATGGCGCGGGCGGGAAAAGCGCTAAGAGATGGTGTTGGTCGGACAGATCCCATTGGCAATATCCATGACTGTATCGGTTGGTGGTAGTTTGACCAGGGGACAATTCTTTCCGGATGAGTTGTTGCATCCGGTTGCCGACTGCCTCGGTGAGAAAGATTCCCACCTGGTCGTAGATATACCCTTTGGCAGGATCCTCCCCCATCAGCAAGAGAACAGATTTTTCGCTGATGGCCTTGCCGGCTGTACAGACGAAAAAGAGCAACTCTACCGAATTTCTCAGCTCTTTCAATACCGTTTTTCCTACCAGGAAGGCTCTTCCATCGGCCACCATACGTCCTTTTGAAGGCTCAAACCGAATATCATCAATGATCCTGGAACAAGCTTTTATGTCTGTCAGTTGAGAAGCAAAATCCAGCGCTTCATGGAGATATTCATCAAACGGGGCCGGAAGTGGGGATTCAGGATAACCCAGAATGGCCTGCAGACTTTGAAGATCAAGTGTCAGCTCTTTGAAATCAAAATTATATTCCCTGATATCCATTATCTTACGAAGCTTTGACGGCATCCCTAATTTTACGGATATGTTCAGGTGTGGTACCGCAACAGCCGCCGACAATATTGGCTCCGGCTGCGATGATCGCGCTTACCCTGGCTGCCATGTCTTCAGGCGATTCGGGGAAAGTGGTTTTCCCTTCAACAAGACATGGCATTCCCGCATTAGCATGAACCAGAACCGGAATGGTGGAATTGACCGTTCGTATCTCTTTCACCATTCCAATCATATCCTCCATGCCGTTGCCGCAGTTGGTACCGATCAGGTCTGCACCGGCCTCAACGATTGCTTCTGCCATTTCGGCTGGTGAGATTCCCATCATGGTGCGGAATCCACCACCGATAATTTTCTGGAAAGTCATGGTGCAAAAAACTTCGCAGTTGGTATTTTCTTTCGCTGCTTTTACTGCTATGCGCGCCTCATCGATGTCGGTCATGGTTTCAATCATGATGGCATCAACACCACCTGCCTCCAATGCCATGGATTGCTCTTTAAAGGCATCGTAAAGTTCATCTTCCGTCACCTCTTCCATCATCAGCAGTTTCCCGGTAGGGCCAACAGAACCAAGGACAAAACGATCAGTCCCTGCGGCCTTTCGGCTGATTTCCGCGGCAGCTTTGTTGAATTCGTATACCCTGTCGCCAAACCCATATTTTTCAAGTTTAAAGCGACTACCACCAAAACTGTTTGTTTCGACGAGGTCGGCACCAGCGGCAATGTAACTCTGGGCAATATCCAAAACGTCGTTTGGCCTGGAGATATTCCACTCTTCGGGACATTCTCCTGGCTTCAAGCCCTTTTGCTGAAGAAATGTACCCCAGGCGCCATCAGACACCATAATATGACCGTTTTGTAATGCGGCAGTAATCTTTTTCATGCGTATATAATTTGTTTTTTAATTGCCAAACGGAACTTTCGACATTTATGAGAGCCGTTCGTTTCAAAGATAATCAAAAATAAAATTAACACCTGAAAGTGCTGGATTCAAATTGATTTCTTGGTATTTATCCCATCCCAAGAAAATTGAATCAATTTCTGTAACTTTTTTTATTTGTAACCGTTCTAAATAATATCAATCAAGGTCATCAAGTACAAATAAATCCAAAATTCAACCAAATGAAAAGAAACGAATTTTTCTCGGCTGTTGGAATTTCTGCCGGCATGCTATTTATGGCGCCTGTACTTTCATCGTGCAGCAAGGGCTATACGGATGCAACCTCCAATCCGGTTGTCGGAGGAAACCCTGGAGGAGGCACAGGCGCAGTCGATTTTACACTTGACCTCTCCTCTCCAACTTACTCCGCACTTAACAGCAACGGCGGATCCATCGTCAAAAACGACGTCATCATAGCCCGGACCGCTGCAGGAACGTATGTTGCACTTACCTCCATCTGTTCTCATCAGCAATACAATCCGATAGCATTTGACAGTGCTAACAGCAGGTTTCACTGTCCCAACCACGGCTCCAATTTTGGAGTGGATGGTTCTGTCATCAATGGACCGGCAACCTCTGCATTGAAAAAATACAATACCCAATTGACAGGCACCAATCTGAGAATTTACGCCTGATCAAATGAATGTTGACGGGGTGACTAAGAGTGACCCCGTCAGTTTCATCCCATGATGAACAAAAAACAAAACCGACTGCAAATCAATGCATTCATATACAAACACTTACTTAGGCCACGGAAATCATTATCACTCTTAAAAATCAAGAACATGAAAACAACGGAAAACGCGCTTAACTGGTTTGAAATCCCGGTAAATGATATCAACAGGGCAAAAATATTTTACGAGACTGTTTTTGGAATCGAGATGCATAGCGATGACATGATGGGAATGAAGATGGCAGTCTTTATTACAGATGACAGCACCGGAAAAGTATCTGGTGCATTGGTTCAGAGTGACATGCACAAACCAAGTTCAGATGGCGTTACCATCTATTTGAATGGAAATCCTGATCTGGATATCCCATTGGGAAGGGTCAACCTGGCAGGTGGAAAAGTTCTGATGTCCAAAACCCTTGTCAATGAAAATGTTGGTTATATGGCCTTTTTTCTGGATACTGAAGGCAATAAAATAGGTTTGCATTCACGGAATTAACAAAAAACCTGACAGGTTTTGGAAACCTGTCAGGTTTATCTTATTTTTTCTTTAACCACATACTTTCCATCTCCTCCAGTGTCTTCCCTTTGGTTTCAGGAACCATCTTCCATACGAAAACAAACGAAAGAATACTCATAGCTCCATAGAACCAATAAGTCACGCCACCACTGAATTCCATCATGGCAGGGTAAGTAGACGAAATGAAATAGTTGGCTGCCCACTGGGAGGCAACTGCAATAGCTATGGCCCGACCCCTGATCTTGTTTGGGAAGATTTCAGAAATCAGCACCCAGCAGATCGGTCCCCACGACATCATGAAAGATGCGGTGTAGATAATAATAAAGACCAGTGTACTGATGCCGATCACCTTCATAAAGGCAAGTGCACCAATGGCAAACATTCCTACGGCCATGCCAATCGAACCGATCATAAGCAGAATTTTACGGCCATATTTATCCACGGTAGCGATGGCAATCACTGTAAAGATCACATTCACCAATCCCATTACAACGGTTTGAAGCATGGAAGCGTCTTTGGCTGCGCCCATGCTTTCAAAGATGCGTGGGGCATAATACAAGGCCACGTTAATACCGACAAACTGTTGAAAAACAGAAAGAAGTATTCCGATGACAATAACTACCTTCCCATAGGCAAAAAGCTTTTCGGAGGAGGCTTCCACCGATTTTTTGATCTCCTGCAGGATCGTTTTTGCCTTCTCTTTTCCATTGATCCTGGTCAAAATGTGGAGTGCCTGCTCGTCGTGGTTGTGTAAAGCCAGATACCGGGGCGTCTCGGGTACGAAAAACAACAGAAGCGCAAAAATGCCTGATGGAATGGCCGCCGATGTAAACATCCAGCGCCAGCCAATGGTGTTGATCCACTCGATGGTTTGACCGTGGGCGATGCCATAATTGACGAAATAGACCACCAGCATACCGAAAATAATGGCAAACTGGTTGAAAGAAACCAACCGGCCACGTATCTCTGCAGGGGCAATTTCTCCAATGTACATCGGACATACAGCCGAAGCAATTCCAACGCCAATACCGCCAATGATCCGATAGAAATTGAACATGAACAACAATCCCATGGTTGGTACTCCTTTGGTAAAGAAGAGGGTTTCGGGCCAACCGGATCCCAGTGCTGAGATAAAAAAGAGCAAGGCCGCAAGCATCAGTGAATTCTTACGTCCCATCTTCGAAGCCGCAAGACCTGAAACCATTCCACCAAGAATACACCCAATCAGGGCGCTGGAGATGGTTGCGCCGTGTGCCAGTGATCCCAATCCCAGACCGTTGATCAAATAGAGCTGAATCGATTTTTCGGCTCCTGAAATAACTGCGGTATCGTATCCGAACAATAGTCCGCCCAGTGTGGCCACCATGGTAATGCCGACCACATAAGAAGTGCTGTGCTGCTTCATGGATTAAATGTAGCAGTTAATCAACTGTTCCAGCATCTCTTGTTTGCCACTGATCTGTTTTGGTTCACCAACCTCTTTGGCAATGTTATAAAGATCAGTTAAGTTGAGTTTCCCTGCTTCGTATGCTGCTCCCTTGCCCGAATCGTAAGAGGCATAACGGTTGGCCTTCAGTTTCAGATAATCCGAATCTTTCAGCATTTTATCGGCAATAACCAGTGAGCGGGCAAAAACATCCATTCCACCGATATGGGCCATGAAAATATCTTCCATATCTGTTGAATTACGACGGGTTTTGGCATCGAAATTAATTCCACCGGTGGTGAATCCCCCTGCTTGAATGATTTCCAGCATCGCCTCCGTAATCTCATAAATATTGGTTGGAAATTCGTCTGTGTCCCATCCGTTTTGATAGTCTCCCTTGTTCGCATCAATCGAACCAAACATGCCGTTGTCGCGTGCAGTGCGCAACTCATGGGCAAATGTATGGCCTGCCAGTGTGGCATGGTTGACCTCTATGTTCAATCTGAAATCGTTTTCCAGTCCATGTGCCCTTAGGAAGCCAATCACGGTTTGGGTGTCGAAATCGTATTGGTGTTTCATCGGCTCCATCGGTTTTGGCTCAATCAGGAAGGTCCCTTTGAATCCAAGTTTGCGGGCATGGTCGCGGGCAGTGGCAAGGAATTTGCCCATGTGCTCCAACTCGCGCTTGGTATCGGTATTGTGCAGGCTCATGTAACCTTCTCTTCCTCCCCAAAACACATAGTTGGTGCCTCCCAGCGCAATAGTTGCCTCCATGGCATTTTTGACCTGAACGGCAGCATTGGTTAGTACATTAAAATCGGGATTGGTAGAAGCGCCGTTCATGTAGCGTGGGTTGGAGAATACATTTGCCGTACCCCAAAGCAATTTGGCACCGGTAGCCTGCTGACGTTCTTTGGCAAAGTCGATCATGTTGGCCAGTCGATTTTCAATTTCGAAAACAGAACCGTCGCCAACTACATCGGTATCGTGAAAACAGTAAAATGGAGCGCCAATTTTGCTGATGAATTCGAAGGCTGCATCCATGCGCTCTTTGGCTGCGGTCATCTTGTCTGATGAACCAACCCATGGGAAAATTTGGGTACCCGGACCAAACGGATCGCCGCCATCACCACAGAAAGTGTGCCAATAAGCAACCGCAAACCGAAGATACTCTTTCGAGGTTTTACCCAAAACGACCTTGTTGGCATCGTAATATTTGAATGCCATCGGGTTTTTCGATTGTGGTCCTTCGTATTGAATCTGGTCAATACCCGGAAAATACTCTTTGTTTCCTTTAAAAACTGTCATGGTGTTGAAATTTTAAATGATTGATCGTATGATTATAACTGTTTGTTAAGTTGGTACTTCCAGTTCTGATAGGCATTCTGGTAAGCACTCTTGTTGGCGAGGTTGGGAAGCACCGTCTCCAGTTTGTGCAAACTGGCAAATGCTTCTTTCGCGGAAGCGTAATAGCCTGAGCCAATGCCGGCGCCACGCGCCGCGCCGATCGAGCCATCGGTATCGTAGAGTTCGATGGTAGCCCCCGAAACAGCTGCCAGGGTCTCCCTGAACAGCGGACTCAGGAACATATTGGCTTTACCGGCCCTGATCACTGTGGCATGAATGCCTATCTCCTCCATGATTTCCATCCCATATTTGAAGGAGAAGACAATTCCCTCCTGCGCTGCGCGGAAAAGATGGGCATCGGTGTGGGTGTTAAAGCCAAGTCCCGAAATCTGCGCGCCAATATTTTTGTTTTGAAGCACACGTTCTGATCCGTTACCAAAAGGAAGAATGCTCAGGCCTTCCGATCCGATGGGTGCAGTAGCCGCTTTGTCATTCATTTCTGCATAGGTGAAGGCTTTGCTTCCGGCATATTTATTGAGCCAGGAGTTAAGAATGCCGGTTCCATTGATACACAACAGTACACCGAGTCGGGTGGCCTTGTCTGTATGATTGACATGGGCGAAGGTATTGACCCTTGAGAGCGGATCATATTTCACCTCACCGCTGACACCGTATACAACCCCTGATGTTCCTGCAGTTGTTGCGATTTCTCCCGGATTCAATACATTCAGCGAGAGCGCGTTGTTGGGTTGGTCGCCGGCACGGTAGCTGATTTTGGTGCCCTCAACCAGGCCTAATTCCCTCGCAGCTTTTGCATTCACGACCGACTGGACCGAGAATGTAGGCACGATTTCGGGAATAAAAGAGTGGTCGAATCCATAATAATCCAGAATGCTTTCCGCTACTTTGTTCTCCCTGAAATTCCAAAGAATACCTTCAGACAGGCCGCTTGCAGTAGTTTTGATATCCCCCGACAATCTCATCGCAATGTAATCGCCCGGTAGCATGATTTTATCAATGCGACCATAAAGTTCGGGTTCATTCTCTTTCACCCATTTGAGTTTGGAAGCAGTAAAATTTCCGGGAGAGTTTAAAAAATTTGCCAGGCAGTTTTGTTCTCCCAAATCACTGAAGGCTTTGTTACCATAAACGGCAGCACGAGAGTCACACCAGATGATGGAGGGGCGCAATACCTGTCGTTTTTTATCCACCACCACCAGTCCATGCATCTGGTAAGAGATACCGATAGAATCGATGGTTCCGGGTTCAATTTGTGAGCTGTTCAATACATCCTGAATGGACAACTTTAAATTTTCCCACCACAATTCGGGAGCCTGTTCTGCCCAACCTGCTTGTTTAGCGGTGATTATCATCTCTTGTTTCGGATAGAAAGCCGATGCGATACATTTCCCTGTCGCTCCGTCAACGATGGATGCTTTTACCGATGAGCTGCCAATGTCAATTCCTAATAAATACATAATGGTTTGCTATTAAATTTTTAACTGTTCTGTTGCAGTATGCTATTTTTACAAGGATTCACGAATAATCAGTTCTGTTGGAACAAGAAAATCAACCATTTCATTGGCAACTGCATATTCAGCTGCCTTCTCCCCCATTAACTTGAAGTCGGTAGAAATCACAGTGATTCCATTGGAAATAAACTGCTTCATGGGTGTATCGTTGTAGGAGAGAATGCCAAAATCTTCCCTTAGTTTGAATTTCTTTCTGTTGGCCTGCTCCAGAACGGCTGCCAGATCGATGTCTTCAAAGACAAAGTAGACCTTTCCAACTTTGATGTCGAGTTCCTGTATGTCATATAAAATACTGAAATTAAGACCATTGTCTGAACAAAATTTACCGACATTATCGATCGATTCAAATGGGTGAAAAGTGTACTGTGGGTAAACGCAGACTACCTCATCATATTTCCTGAGAAGATGCCAGCCGGATGTCAGACAATTGTAAACTGATTCGCCAAAATCCTGGTAGACCTTCGCCTGTCCAGGTTGCGCATGGATTGACCAGTCGATCAAAAGCAGTTTGTCAGGAT
Source organism: Prolixibacteraceae bacterium (assembly GCA_036170635.1). Lineage (GTDB taxonomy): Bacteria > Bacteroidota > Bacteroidia > Bacteroidales > Prolixibacteraceae > CAINVV01. The sequence goes on from JAVHPO010000152.1 coordinate 13,333, forward strand.
CGATCTCACTGATGATTTCCAGAATTTCCGGATGGTTGAAGTTCATGATAATGTAGGAGTTGAACTTGCCGTTACTGCTGTGGATGATCGACTTGAAAAGTTCAAAATTGTAATGGTGGAAATTGATGTCCACCAGTATATTTTTAGGAAGATGCAATTTGAAAGAGTTGTACAACACCTCCTTATAAGCCTTGAAGGTGTCGAGAAAGAGAAATACTTTCTTTTGGGAGCGGGTAACGAAATATCCCTTGTTTGGGATGGCCTCGACTATTTCCCTTCGCTTCAGTTCGGCATAACTCTTAAAAACCGTATCACGGGATAGTCCCGACTCTTTCATTAGTTCGTTGACGGAGGGTAAAGGATCGCCCTCAACCAACATCTTCAAATTGATGGAGCGAATCAGCGCATCGACAAGTTGCTGGACTTTCGAGACACCTGAGTTATGATTCGGTTTGAAACTGAATTTTTGCATATAAAAATAAAATTCATCTGTTCTGATCCGTTCTGCAAATATAGAAAGAGAAAGGAATCGATGGTCAATAAAAATCATGTTATTCAACATCTCTTCGACTTCACCTCTGGGATATGGCAAGCGATATCTCAGGAAATAATATGTTGTACAATATTTTTATTTCTGGCATCTTATTCGTTATTAAAAGTAAAAAATACTATTTTTACTGCATTGATAATAAACCGAAAAAGATGAAAAAAAATTATGCTTTCCAATTGTTGTTCCTGTTTTCATTGATGAGTTTTTCCCTATCGGGGATTTCTCAAACCACCATTGTGGTCCATGCCGACAAGCCGGGGGCCAAAATTGACAAATCTATTTATGGTCATTTTGCCGAACACCTGGGTCATTGCATTTATGGAGGTATCTACGTGGGTGAAAACTCTGAAATACCAAACACAAAGGGATTCCGTTCGGATGTGGTTGCTGCCCTAAAAGATTTAAGTGTACCGTTGGTGCGTTGGCCAGGCGGTTGTTTTGCAGACACTTACCACTGGAGGGATGGAATTGGGCCAAAATCAGAGCGACCATCTATTATCAATGTACACTGGGGTGGTGTGACTGAAAACAACAGTTTTGGCACCCATGAATTTCTGGATTTCTGCGAACTGATCGGTGCAGATGCCTATGTAAACCTGAATGTCGGAAGCGGAACCGTGCGCGAAGCAGCAGAATGGGTAGAGTATGTCACCTCTTCCAATGAGAGTCCGATGACCAATCTTCGCAAAAAGAACGGTCGGGAGAAACCCTGGAATGTAAAATATTGGGCGGTTGGAAACGAAACCTGGGGATGCGGTGGCAATATGCGTCCGGAGTATTATGCAGATCAGTATCGTCAATATGCCTCATTTATGCGTGCACCCGGTATCTATAAAATTGCCAGTGGCGCCAATGTTGAAGACTACAAATGGACAGAGGTGATGATGCGTGAAGCCACAAGAATGATGAACGGACTTTCACTACATTATTACACAGTGCCCAATAACTGGCAAAACAAAGGCTCTGCAACAGATTTCAACGAAGAAGTATGGTTCACCACACTTCAGAAAACGCTGAAAATGGATACCCTTGTAACCAAACATTCAGCCATTATGGATAAGTATGATCCCAGGAAAAGAGTTGGATTGCTCGTGGATGAGTGGGGAAGCTGGTACAATGTTGAACCCGGTACCAATCCCGGATTTCTCTTCCAGCAAAATTCGTTGCGGGACGCCCTTATTGCCAGTATTAACCTGAATATTTTCAACAACCATGCCGACAGGGTCCGCATGAGCAACATTGCCCAAATGATCAATGTACTTCAATCTGTCATATTAACAAAGGAGAAGGAGATGGTTTTGACTCCGACTTATTATGTATTTAAATTGTACAAGGTCCACCAGGAGGCCTTGATGTTGCCGGTTGAAATCAAGTGTAACCAGTACACCCTGGGAACGCAATCCCTGGATGCAGTAAACTGCTCGGCATCTGTCAAAGATGGCGTAGTGAGTATCACACTTTGTAACCTGGATCCAAACAAATCACAGCAGGTCAATTTTGATCTTTCGGGAATGAAACTTTCGAAGGTTTCAGGAAAGATAGTGACAGCAGGCAAAATCAACGCCTACAACGATTTTGGCAAGAAAGAGGAGGTGACGGAAGCCGACTTCAAGAATGTGAAAATTGCATCTGGCAAAGTCGAAGCGACTATCCCATCTAAGTCTGTGGTATTGATACAGTTACAGTAGTTTATTAAATTTTCTGACGGGGTGACTCAGAGTCACCCCGTCAGTTATTCTTTTTTCTCCGGAAAAATCGTTAACTTGTAGAATAGGAATTTCACACTTCTTAAATCTGCATCGCAATGTTTTTTCAAACCAACCACCTTTACCACATTTACAATCAGGGTAATAACCGGCAGAAGATTTTCTTCAGTAAAAATAATTACTCATTTTTTCTGCATAAAATTCAAAACTTCATTCTCCCATATGGAGATTTACTTGCCTGGTGCTTAATGCCAAACCATTTCCACCTAATGATCTATGTCCACACCTGCGAAATAAAACAGAAGAATGGGAAAAGAAGAACTTTAAATGATTCTATCGGAATTATGTTAAGATCGTATGCCCGCGCAATCAATAAGGAAGTCATCAGAACGGGTTCGCTTTTCAGGGAAGAGACGAAAGCAGCATGCTTAACAGAACCCAGTCAAATCAATACTACGTGGTATACCAAAGGAGGCATGAAGGAGGTGATCCTGGAAAATCCGGATGTTGGCTATCCAAATATATGTTTCAACTATATTTTACAAAATCCGGTTAAAGCCGGGTTGGTACATTCACCTGCGGCCTGGGGTTTCTCCTCATTTTTAGAGTATATTGAATACAATTCAGATAGTCTGATTAACTTCCAAAGAATCAAAGAGTTTGGACTTAATTTTCTTCATCTTGACGGGGTGACTCAAAGTCACCCCGTCAAGAATGGGAAAATGAAAAAAAAATAATTTTCGGCTTAGCTTTTCCAATTGATTGTTGTACTTTTGCCACTGCTGAAATTAGAAACCAGTAATATGGAAGAAGGCTCGAGTAGAAACAAATTATTTATCCTGATGTAGTCGGGACGATCGGCCTTTGTCTGTCTCCTGTGCTAACTCATAAAAAGCAAAGGAGGCTTGTATGACTTCAACAGTCCCATTTTTTCTAAGCCGCATAATAGGTGCCAAAGTATTTGATCCAGAAAGAAATTTCGTTGGAACGGTAAAAGATCTGCTGCTCAGCGCCGATCTCTCTACCAACCAGGAGCCCATCGAAAGACCTGTCGTTCATGGCATTTCGCTTAAAATAAAGAATCAGGTCAACCATTTTTCATTTGACTTTTTCGAGGTTTCCAAGAAAAAACGTAAACTTCTGGTTCTGTGCAATAAACTGGAGGAGCTACCCGAAAATAAAAAAGAGGAGAGCATTCCGTTGGCCGCCCTCGTTCTGGACAAGCAGATTGTGGATTTGAACGGCCGCAAAGTAGTTCGGGTCAACGATGTCAGGCTGGTGACCATCAACAGCATTACCTATGCAATTGCCGTCGATGTTGGTATTGAGGGGTTGCTTCGCCGCATTGGAATTGCCCAGCCGATCAAGTTTCTATTTTCACTCGTCAAAGCCAGCGTGCCATCAAAATTCATCTCCTGGGACGATATGGAGGCGATCGATTATTCCAATTTGAGCATCAAGCTTACCTCGACCTATTCCAAGCTCAACACACTTCATCCATCCGATCTTGCCGATATTATAGAGGATCTGGATAACCTTTCACGTCAGTCGGTTTTCCTTGCGCTGGACGAAGAGATGGCAGCCGACGTACTGGAAGAGATGGAACCCAAAGCCCAGATGAAAATCATCGAAGGCATGTCTGTCCAAAAGATGGCCGACGTATTGGAGAAGATGCCTGCAAACGAAGCTGCCGACATCCTCGATTCTCTCGAAGAAGATAAGGCGGAGTTGCTGCTGAACGAGATGGAGGCAGAGTCCTCCTCCGAAGTACGGGAACTTTTGGAATATGAAAATTATGAGGTGGGTAGTATCATGACCACCGAAATACTTGCTTACCAGGAAGAAACTACCGTTGAAGCTGTCTTTGAAGATTTGCGCGTCAACCAGCCCGAGGCAGAATCCCTGTTTGGTTTCTTCGTCATCAACAAAAACAATGAACTTATAGCAACTTTCTCCTTCCGGGATCTGGCAGTGTCTCAACCTGAAGCCCGAATTTCATCTTTTATGAATGACGATCCAATCTTCCTCTATGATGAGCAGAAAATGGATGATGTGGCAGAACTGGTCTCCAAGTATAATCTTTTAACGATCCCGGTAATCAACAAAGATCACCAACTTGAAGGAATGGTTGTCATCCATGATGTCATTGAAGACCTTGTAAATAAAAGAAGGACAAACAAAAAATAAGAGGGTTCAGGCATGTTCAAAGAAAAACACAAAAGATGGTCCCTGTATAAGAAAATC
>JAVHPO010000152.1:17842-19074 GCA_036170635.1 Prolixibacteraceae bacterium
AATTTTCCTTGCAATATTAGGACCAGGAATCATTACCGGAAGTGTTGACAATGATGCCGGTGGTATTACAACTTACTCTGTCGCCGGCGCTTTGTACGGGTATAATCTGATCTGGACGCTGATTCCCTCGTTTCTGGTATTGATCGTCATTCAGGAGATGAATGCCCGAATGGGGATTGTTACAGGCAAAGGACTTGCCGACCTTATCAGGGAAAACGCAGGAGTAAAAGTCACCTTTTTCATCTTCATTGGCTTACTTATAGCCGACATCGGCAATACAACTACTGAGTTCGCTGGTGTTGCAGGCAGTATGGAGGTATTCCACGTAAGTAAGTATATCTCTGTCCCGGTAGTCGGGTTTTTAGTTTGGATACTTGTCGTCAAAGGCACTTACAAAGTAGCCGAACGTATATTTCTGGTGTTCAGCGTCTCATTACTGACTTATGTCATTTCTGCCATTATGGGCAAACCACATTGGTCCGAAATTGGACACAGTATAGTTCATCCTGATTTTCCAATCAACGGCAAAAGCCTGGCTATGGTCTTAGGGATCATCGGAACTACCATCGCTCCATGGATGCAATTTTACATGCAATCATCTGTGATTGAAAAAGGGCTAAAGATGAAAAACTATAAATATACCATGATCGACATCATCGTCGGTTGCATAGCCACAGTGGTAGTAGCATTTTTTATCATGGTTGCCTGTGCATCCACACTGTATGAGAATAAAATACCAATCGAAGAAGCCAAAGATGCCGCCTTGGCATTGCAACCACTTGCAGGACAGTTTGCTTCTCAAGTTTTCGCCTTTGGATTGTTTGTTGCCTCTATCTTCTCGGCTACGATTTTACCACTGGCAACCGCCTTTTATGTTTGCGAAGCATTCGGATTTGAGGCGGGAATCGATAAAAAATGGGATGAAGCGCCTGAATTTTATGTACTTTACACTTCTATTCTGGTCATCTCGGCCGGAATCATTCTGATCCCGGGCGCTCCTCTTATTGCCATCTCCCTGTGGACGCAAGTTATTAACGGAGTACTTTTGCCTGTGGTATTGGTTTGTATGATTTTACTGGTCAACAACAAGAAAATCATGGGCGATTATGTTAATAAGCCCTTTAACAACATTATTGGCTGGAGTACCGTTATCGTTTTGGTTATCCTATCTTCTATGTTGATTTTGTCCCCGGTTTTGAAGATGCTTTAGTTAATAATATTATAATCAATTC
>JAVHPO010000153.1:0-4175 GCA_036170635.1 Prolixibacteraceae bacterium
TCGCATTACTATCACTTAAATCTTTTTATTATCACTATTTTTGCAAAATGAAGAAATTCTTTTCAGATGACCTGACTCAGGATGAGCTTACCTTGATGTTTCATAGTGATGAGAAATGTCTTGAGTTTATCTCGTCATTGAAATGGGGCGAGGGCTTTGAATGCAGGAAATGTGGAAACACCAACTTCTGTAGTGGAAAGACCCCCTATTCGCGGAGATGCACAAAGTGCAAAAGCGAAGAATCGGCCACTGCCGGAACCATTTTTCACAATTGCAAGTTTCCGATCAGCAAAGCCTTTTACATAGCTTTCCAGGTATGCAAAGGAAATGAATCCATCTCAACCTACGAGTTTGCCCGAAGACTTTCGCTCAGGCAGATGACTTGCTGGAATTTTAAATCAAAGATAAGCGCTGCCCTTGATTCATTGACCCAGCTCTCCGATGACGAGAAAAAGGATGTTCGAAAGCTTTTTACTTACGACGACGTACCTAAAGTGCACTAGATTATTTATAATATCTATAACAGTTATCGCACTTTCCAAATCTATTTGAAATCCACTGTTTTAGACACTCTTTGGTGCTGCCGAAAGTGTATATTTTTTCAACACTTGTTTGCATGTAAATATGTTGTTATTTGCATTTTTTCGATTTTTGGTACATTTTCTTAGAAAAATCCAACATTTAACAAATTCCTAACATAAGTCATTCAAAGTTAAGGTAATCTTTCCCTGGTTTTGGACGGTGATGCCAATTTGGTCCGTCTATCTGTTCCATGATAGCCCTTCGCGCCAATTTGGTTCAGCCAACTAAAACCAGGAAAACTTATGATTACGCACGACGAGATTTGCAGTGTCCATTCGATGACAGAAGCTGATAAATACAGTTTACTCGAACAAGTGATGAACGATTATGACCACAAGGAGAGCAACCTGATTCAAATTCTGCACATGGGCCAGGCAATCTTCGGTTACCTTTCGGCAGAGGTTCAATCCTTTATTGCCAAAAAGATGGATATTCCCAACTCGAAAGTAAACAGTGTACTCACCTTTTACTCCTTTTTTTCGACCAAACCAAAAGGCAAATACACGGTGTCCATCTGCCTTGGAACGGCTTGCTATGTGCGTGGGGGCAAGGAGGTGGTCAACAAACTGAAGGAGGTTCTCTCCATCGATGTTGGTGAAACTACTGAGGACAAGATGTTCTCACTGCAGGTGATGCGGTGCATTGGCGCCTGCGGACTGGCACCTGCCATGACCATCAATGACAGCGTTTACAAACAGGTCAATCCCAACAAATTGCACCGCATCTTAGGCATGTTGAAATAAACCCATTGCCACATTTTTCACTGGAATCAGATAACCAAACTAAAAAAATATGCATATCAAATCTCTGAAAGATCTGAAAGGGCTGAAAGCTTCCTTCCAGAAAGAGGAGGCTCAATACCAGTTTGTCGCTCATATATGTTATGCCGCGGGATGCCTTTCCTCCGATCGCCGGGATGTAAAAGACTCTTTCGTTAAAGCGCTTGAGCATGAGAAACTGACCGATAAGGTTAAAATCAATCGGACAGGCTGCATGGGCGCCTGCACTTTGGGGCCATCACTCATCATCAATCCCGGGACGACACTCTATTGCAATTTGAAGCCCTCGGATATGCCGCACATTGTCAAAGAGCACATCAAAAAAGGAAAGATTGCCACCAAATATTGCTTCAAGGATCCGGAAACCGGAAAAGAGATCCCTAACATGCAGGATATCAATTTTTTCAAGCATCAGAAAAAGATTGTTCTCCGCAATTGCGGAACCATAGATTTTGCCTCCATCGAAGAGTACATAGCCAAAGAGGGCTATTTCGCCCTCTGCAAAGCGTTAACTGCTATGACCCCCAAGGCAGTGGTGGATGAAATCAAAAAATCAGGAATGCGCGGTAGAGGAGGTGGTGGTTTCCCGACAGGGTTAAAATGGGAAATGGCTTCAAAAGTTGAAAGCGATCAGAAATACATCATCTGTAACGCTGATGAGGGCGATCCCGGCGCTTTTATGGACAGGAGTTTGCTTGAAGGAGACGCGCATGCGGTGATCGAAGGGATGATCATCGGAGGATATGCCATTGGCGCATCACAGGGAGTGGTATACATATACATCAGAGCAGAATATCCTATCGCCATAGAACGACTGACAATGGCCATCAAAACGGCGCGCGAAAGCGGACTACTGGGGAAAAATATCTTTTCATCCGGTTTTGATTTTGATATCGAAATCAGAATCGGGGCCGGGGCATTTGTTTGCGGTGAGGAGACAGCCCTCATGGCATCGGTGGAAGGACGAAGGGGCGAGCCAACCCAAAAGCCGCCATTCCCCGTTCAGAGCGGTCTTTACGGCAAACCTACCGTGATCAACAATGTAGAGACATTCGGCAGCATCGCCCCCATATTGCTAAACGGAGCCGAATGGTTCGCTTCGATTGGAACCGAAAAGAGCAAAGGCACAAAAGTCTTTGCCCTGGCAGGCGACATCCGGATGAAAGGTTTGATTGAGGTGCCCATGGGGATTTCCCTTGGTAAAATTCTGTTTGATATCGGCGGTGGGATCCCCAAACACAAGAATTTCAAAGTGGCCCAAACCGGAGGACCTTCGGGTGGGTGCCTTACTGCCGAGCATTTAAACACACCTATCGATTACGATTCACTGATCAAACATGGCGCTATCATGGGTTCAGGCGGATTGATCGCCGCAGATGAAGATACCTGCATGGTGGATATGGCCCGCTTCTTCATGGATTTTGTGCAGGAGGAGTCCTGCGGAAAATGCACCCCATGCAGATTAGGTACAAAAAGAATGCTTGAAATTCTTGAGCGAATCACGGTAGGCAAAGGAGAGGAAGGGGATGTAGAAAACCTGATTGAGTTGGGAACTTCCATCAAGGAATCGGCCATTTGTGGGCTAGGTCAGACAGCGGCCAATCCGGTTCTCAGTACCATCAAATACTTCAGGCACGAATATGACGAGCACATTCAAAAGAAATATTGCCGTTCGGGAGTTTGCAGCGAACTGTTCCTTTCGCCATGTCAGAACGCTTGTCCTGCAGGGGTGAACGTACCCGGATACATCGCGCTGATCGCCGCCGGTAGGGTGAAGGATGCCTACAACCTGATCAGGCAGGACAATCCCTTCCCATCCATCTGTGGCAGGGTTTGTACCCATCCATGTGAAAGCAAATGCCGCCGACCTTACCATCATGGAGGAGGGGTCCGAATTTCTGAAGAGAGTCAGCGATCAATTTGCCACATCTGATGGTGCAATTTTACCGATGATCACCAGTTGCAGTCCGGGATGGATCAAATATGTGGAACACCAGTACCACGAGCAGCTTGGCCATCTCTCCAGTTGCAAATCACCACACATGATGCTTGGAGCGTTGATCAAAAGCTATTTTGCCGAAAAAATTAAAGTCGATCCCAAAGATCTTTTTGTGGTCTCCATCATGCCCTGCACGGCCAAAAAATTTGAGATCACCAGGCCCGAAATGGAATCCAATGGTGTCAGGGATGTAGATGCCGTTCTGACTACCCGAGAGCTTGCCAGAATGATCAAGGATGCAGGGATTGACTTTGTTCAACTTCAGGAGACCGAATTTGATTCACCGCTTGGCCTCTCCACAGGGGCCGCCGATATTTTCGGTACCACGGGCGGTGTAATGGAGGCCGCAATCCGTACGGTTTATGAGCTGATAACCGGTCGCGAACTACCGATGGAGGAGCTGCATGTGAAACCGCTGGTAGGTCTGCAACAAATAAAGACTGCCGATCTGAAAATCGAAGGAGCGCTCGAGCCCTATGCCTATCTGAATGGCGTCACTGTAAAAGTAGCGGTTACAAGCGGACTGAAAGGTGCGTCGAAATTGATGGAAGAGATTCGCCAGGGCAAAAGCCCGTACCATTTCATCGAGGTAATGGGTTGTCCGGGAGGTTGTATCAGCGGTGGCGGTCAGCCCCGGCCTGTCAACAACATGGTCCGGATGAAACGACTGGAGGCCATCTACCGGGAAGATGAGGGGAAGTTATTGCGCAAATCGCATCAAAATGAGGATGTCATGACGCTTTACAAGGAATTCCTCGGTCATCCGCTGGGACATCTGTCTCACGAATTGCTGCACACAACATATGTGAAAAGGG
>JAVHPO010000154.1:0-19024 GCA_036170635.1 Prolixibacteraceae bacterium
TTCAACTTACTATGCCGGGAGTTTTGTTTACAGCGGAAGTTCTTTGAATTACATTCTGCACCGCGAGGGGATGTACCTTCCGGGTGGTAATTACCAGTATTACCTGAAAGATCATCTGGGAAATACACGCCTGGTAGTCAATACTTCGGGCACAGGTGGAACAGTTGTTCAGCAGACTGACTATTACCCGTTTGGAATGGACATTGCCTCTTTCAATGGCGGTCTGGATAACAAATACCGTTACAACGGCAAGGAATTTCAGGACGATGTAATCAACGGAAAAAGTTTACAGTGGTATGATTACGGTGCAAGGTTCTATGACCCGGTGATCGGACGCTTTAGTACACCCGACAGATTTGCAGAAAAATATGTAGACCTTAACCCTTATCAATATGGGGCTAATAACCCAATCAAATTTATTGATATAAATGGTGATAGTATCTCTGTGAATTCAGGGGGCCAGCGTTATTATTATAGTTATACAGAACAGCAAGGTTATGGGATGTATGATAAAAGTGGAAACCTTTATACGGGAAATGACAAATCTTTAAATGCGGTTAATGGTGCCTTAGCAAGATTAAGTTTAGGGAAAGAGGGAAATGCATTAGTTAATGATTTAATGGGTTCTAGTTCGAATACGGAAATTGCAGTAAGAAATGGAGCTAAAAATCAGGCTGATTCAAAGAACGGAAGCTATGTTATATGGGATCCAAATAATACCAATGGGGGTCCTGATCAAAATGGGAATACAACCAGAGACTCATATATAGGACTAGGGCATGAGTTAGGGCATGTCCAAGATATTTGGCAGGGAAGCTATAACTCCGGTACGTGGCAGAGTGTTACAGATTCAAAAGGAGCTACAGTCAATATTCCATATGCTGAAATCTATTCTACTCACAAGGAAAATCAAATACGGGCAGAACAAGGAGTTCCATTACGTGTTTCTTATGGGATAACAGATGCATCTGATCATTGTGATCCATCAACAAGAATTATACGTGCTGGAACGAGTGAAAGCGTGTACTATCTACAAAATGGAAAGACTAACTACACCCGGCTAAATAAAATCCAAATGCCATACAAATATTAAATTACGATGAAAACAATAGTAGTAATAAGTTTCATTTTAATGTCATATGCTATCAATGGGATGTCTCAACCATTTAAATCGATATCAAAGCAGGTTAGTAAATATGAATTTAGTGCTGGTATAAGAAAAATCAAAGCAGATTGTTTTTTTGAAATTCGAAAAAAGAAGAATTTACAAGACAAACTAAATTTCATTACTCAAAGTGACACTTTGTTTTTATTAGAGTCATGTAGTATTGAGAATGGAGATTTTTATGGAAAAATCTGGAATGTATTCAATAAAGTTGGGTATATCTATAACAATGGAAAATTTGACTTTAATGTCAGTGAAATTTATACTGATTATACATGCAAGTTGGTTCAAAGCTGGGATACTACATTAATAAGAACTGAAGAAAGAGTTAACTCAACTATGACAAGTCCTCGTAATATTTATGCAACTAGAGTCATCAAAAACAAAGGTGATTTAAAAATTGATTGTATAATGTTTAAAGAGTTTTTTCTCATAGATCGAGATAGGTAAACCTCGCACTATCCCATCGCTGGCATACGATAAGAACGGCAATATCAACCGACTGATCCGTACAAACAGCACGGGAAGCAATATGGCAGATTTTACGTACACTTACAGCGGCAATAAGCTGTCAAATATTAATGGAGGTACGACTTACATTTATGATCTGAATGGAAATACCACTACCGATGGATTGCGCGGAGTATCAATTGCCTACAATATTTTAAATTTACCAAAGTTGGTAAGCAAAGGCACCGATAATATTTCCTACATATACTCCGCCGCAGGAGAAAAATTAGTCAAGAAGATGACGAACAACACGTACCAGTATTATGCCGGGAATATGGTGTATAACAACGACAAATCGCTTAAATATTTGTTGTTCGACGAGGGTTTGGTCAACAAAATCTCTGGTGGATACGCATATGAGTACCAGCTGAAAGACCACCTTGGCAACACACGTGTAACCTTCCAGCCCAATGGCAGCACTACAGCAACCACCCAAGTAGCGGAGTATTATCCATTCGGTAGCAGCTATTTGCCTGTCTCCCCAGCTGGAACCAACAAGTATCTTTACAATGGTAAGGAAAAGCAGGATGATGTTTTAAGCGGCACTGCACTCGATTGGTATGATTACGGCGCCAGGTTCTATGACCCTGTGATAGTAAGGTGGCACTCCATGGATCCATTGGCGGAAAAGTATAGAAGATGGTCTCCTTATACCTACTGTGTTGACAATCCAATAGCACTAACTGTTTGAGTTTTCCTTTAGTAATAAAAGCGTCAATCAGGGTTTTAACCACGTCCTTATCCCTTTCCGGCATTTTTTCAATGGCCTTAAATTGGTTAAGGGGTTCTTTATCTGTTAAAGAGCTTTCGGCCAGGTCATCAGAAGTCCCGTTTGTCAGGAAATCGGAAGATACCCCGAGCGAATTGGCCAGCTTGGATAATATATCGGCCGAAGGCTGCGCGCCTTTCTTTTCATACCTTCCTATTTGGGTGTAATGTATCCCCACCAGTTTTGCAAGGTCAGTTTGAGACAGGTTTCCCAAACCATCACCAAAACCTTTACCTACGACCATGCCGGACGACTGGAGAAGGTAGAACAGCAAATTGCAGGAGATACCCACAACGGCAATGTGGTGCTGGCGCAGAACGACTACAACGAACTTGGCCAGTTGATGCTCAAGAAGCTACACTCGGCCGGTGAAACGATCTTGTCTGAGTATTTAGTACAAAAATCCAAATAGCCAGATTGGAACCTTGTTTTCCCCTCCGGTTTCAATATCATCTGCAGCAATCAGATAATTATCGAGATGCTTTACCTGAGATGTACTTTTGCCTTTACCTCCAACTTCGATCGTCCATCCATCAATGACAAAGTCACCTTCAGCAGGGGAACTTACCTTTAGCCCGGCATTGAACAATTGATTCAAAACAAATGTTTCCCTAATGTTTCCGATATCAGGTTTTTCTTTTAGCGCAAAAGCAAGATTGGTATTTTCCAGAAATATTTTGTCCGGTTTTTGTAACGTTGAAACCCCTTTCCCTTCTGTACTTAGGGTATTTATCAATCGAGCGTCTTGTAATTGATAGATGTATTGATAGACACTATCACGACTCAAATCAAGTTTTCTGGAGAGTGCGGCAATATTCGGTTTGAAAGGGACCGATTCTGCTATCACACCTAATAACTTTTTAACCTTGGTCGCAGTACCTGAATTGTATGAAGCGGTATAAGCAAGGTCCGTATCTACAATTGTATTAATTATGTGATTCAATTTCATCAGATAGGTATCTTCACCTTCAGCAATAATAGGCAGATAGCCTACTTCTAAATATTTGCGGAATGCCGGTAGCGGACGGAAATCTTCAGTGATCATCTGACCCAGGCTTCGATGATTGTTGTTGATATCATCAATTTTGAATGCATCAAAACTTACCCCATTGGTAAATATTAAATATTCCCGAAAAGAAAGCCCTGCAAGTATATAACTTACAACTCTCCTGCTTAAGTCGGCTTCCCCACGGTAAATATCCAATGCTGAGGAGGCTGAAAAAACAACCTGCATTTCTGGTAATCCATCATAGATGTTCTTCAATTCGACGGACCAGTTTGGATATTTATGAACTTCATCTATAAATAGTATTTTCCCACCTTGCTTATACCAGTCATTTGCAGTTTCCAATAAGGTATGGTTATAAAACCAGGTATGATCAGCGGTGATATATAGTGCATCGGAAGGTAACTCCATGTCATACTTTAAATGCTGTAACATTAGCGTAGTTTTCCCTGCACCCCGGGGGCCTTTAATCCCGATCATTCGCTGTTTCCAGTTAATCCGGTTGTGTAAATATCTTCGGAAGTCATTCTTTACAGGACGCAAAAGATTTTCCTGAAATTCAAATAAAATATTCATGTTTATGTCGATTTAATACGACAAAAATACAATAAAAATGTTGATTCCATTCGACAGAATAATTTATTTATTTCTTAGTCAAACCAATCTCTGGAGAATGGGATAAATAAACTGCAAAATTTAAAACTTAACCACAAAGGTCGCGAAGGAAAACACGAAGGAAACCCTGGAACTTCCCCTAGTTTGCAACGAGGGGTAAATGGTTTAAGCGTTTGTAACGCAAATAGAATAAACAAAAAGTCCGGCACACTGCCCGGGCAGCAGTCACGGAATTAACCGGCTGCTCGGGCTCGAAGCCCAATTTATTTCCTTTCTGTTGCAAGCCTCAATAATAGTAACGGTAAGGATCTTGTCGTTAATTTCATAGATAACACGGTAATACGCATCCCTCGGATAGATGGTTTTCCCCCGCGTTTACCAGGTTCAATTGTGATAGAATTAGCCGGGATGGTTCAAACTGATTGATTTCAATCCTGAAATAACTATATTTAACCTAAATTCAGCTGAGCAGGTAAAGATTGGTTGGTGAAACGGGCCATAGAAAATCTTTTGGCACACAGGAGAATGATTATCGGCGAGTTCCATATGGCAAAAAATAAAATTATAAACATATGAAAATCAGGTGTTTTTAAGGTAAAGGGAATGAGGATAGAGTAAACAATAATTAATGAAGCTAATCAAATGAAATGAGCATGATTGTAATCACCAATCGGAGTGAATATTAACAACATGCGAATTCCATGTGGCAATTTAAAAACAAATTATATGCACGTGAAAATTAACAACTTGTTGTTATCAAAAAGATACAAACCTTTGGGCATTGTTCTTTTACTGCTCGGTTTTGTGCTGTTGATTTTGAGATATCAATTCAACTACAAACCGGATTTTCTGAATTTAAAGGTATTCGCTTTTTATACCTACTACATTGAATCCAAATCTTTCACGGTAGTGACGAACCAGATGATTGAAGAGCTGGCTGCAATTTTTATGCTTTCAGGGTTGTTTCTTCTTGCATTTACAAAGGAAAAAGAGGAATCGGAAGATTTAAACGCTTTAAGGTTAAAGGCATTCGTGGTAACTGCCTACGCCAATCTGATTTACCTTTTTTTGTCCCTGGTCTTGTTTTTTGGATTTGGTTTTGTTGGAGCGCTAACACTCTTCATGGGGGTATGGCTGATTGCCTATCTTCTTGTTTTCAGGTATTTACTACTTCGGAACAGGCAAGTATAAATTTCAGGCATAATCATAACCCCAGCATCCAGGTTCTCATTTCATTACAAAAAGGGGTTCTTCTTGAATTCCAGGCAAATTATTTCGCCATCAACCAGTATTCCTTCACACTTTCGGTCGTTTCCTGGTTCCAGTAGGCTGCTGTGACGGCTTCTCCTTTGGCTGTTTTTAGCGCCATTTCATATACCGCGATAACCGGGTTAAAAACAAGATCGGTAACCCCCAGGTTGAATAACTGGACAGTAGACTCTTCTGTTTGGGCCATTTCATCGACAACCACTTCGAACTGATTGTGCTGGAGCAGTTTTTTAAGAAAATCTACTCTCTTTTTCTCAATTCCTTTTTCCACAACCGTGCAACGCTGTCCGCCGATCTCTTCAACGATATGTTTTGCTTTGAGTACCATGGTCTTTTCTTAAATCGATTTGTTTGTAATTTTTGCCACCTAAAATTCTAGATACCAAAGGATAGGCCATTGATGAATTCATAGACCTGGCTCCAGAAACCTAATACGAAGATACCAAGTGCACAAAGCACCAATCCGATCCTGGTATAGCCATCGCTTTGGAACTTGGCGATGGGTTGTTCACTTTTATTGATGAACATCGCTTTGACTACCAGAAGATAGTAATACAAGGAGATGGTAGCATTCAAAACGGCAATAAATACCAACCAATAATATCCACCCGATGCCGCTGAGGTAAAGAGGAACATTTTTCCAAAGAACCCGGCAACCGGAGGAATTCCGGCCAGCGAAAACATCGAAAGCATCATCAATAGGCTCAGTTTTGGATTGGTCAGGTACAAGCCGTCATAATCATCCATGCTTTCTTTGCCTGTTTTGGCCGAGATGGCCGCAACGACACCGAAAGCGCCTAGATTAGAGAAGATATAAACCAGTACAAAATAGACTACGGAGGTCATCCCCATTTTATTGGTCCCAAGGATACCCAGGAGGATAAATCCCGCTTGTGCGATGGACGAAAATGCCAGGAATCTTTTCATGTTCTTTTGCCTCATGGCAAAAAGGTTACCAACGGTCATCGTAAGGACAGCAACCAGGTAGATCATAGATTTGTAGATGGGCGCGAGTGTCTTGAACACGGTAAACATCACAATGATCAGGATAAATGCGGCCGCCCCTTTGGAAATCACAGAAAGATAGGAGGTTACATTGATAGGCGCTCCTTCGTATACGTCGGCTGTCCAGAGGTGGAATGGAACAAGTGACATTTTGAAAGCCATCCCGGTAAAGAAAAAGATAAATGCGAGGACATGTAAAGGAACATTGGAATAAGCAGCGCCGATGGCATCAAAATAGATGGATCCGCATGAACCGTAAATCATGGAAATACCGTAAAGCATGATGCCTGATGAGAGAGCCGAAGAGAGCAATAACTTGATACCCGCTTCGGATGATTTGGTGTTGAAGTGTGTAAATGCGGCCAGGGCGGCAATAGGAATCGTTGCAAGTTCAAGACCCAGGTACAACATTAAAAAGTCTCCTGAAGAGATCATGAAGTTCATTCCGATCAGAGTAGTAACCAACAAAAAGAAGTACTCACTGATTTTGGTGGCGTTGGCAGGACTTTTCAACCATGCTGCCGATTGAAAGAGAATGATCAGAACCCCAATGTTCAGAATGTTCTTCATCAGCTGAACCAGACCATTGGTGTGGTACATGCCGCCAAAGAGCGCCTGATCGGGCTGGGGGATGAATCCAATCACGGTAACGACCAGAAAGAGGCCGATCGAAATGGGGATCATCAAGCTTTTCTTCGCGTGGTTCAAATTCAAATCGATCGTGAGCAGGATCATGGCCATGAAGGTCAGAATGAGCTCATTTCTCATTATCAGAATATCGCTTAAACTCATATCTAAAGTTTTTATTTTACTGAATTATTGTTCTTACATGCCCGGCAACTGGATCGATGCCAGTTTCTGCATCAAGGGTGCCAAACTGAAATGGATCATATCCGATAGCCACAATGGCATCATTCCAATAAAGGTAATTCCCACTACCAAAGTGATGGTAGAAAGTCTTTCGTACCAGTTGGCATCGGGGAGGTGGAGGAAATGATCATCCTTAATAGGTCCCATAAGCAGCATACCTACAACTCTAAGGATGTAAACCGCGGTGATTACGATGGATGAGACTGCCAGAATAGTAGCCACACGGTGGAATAGATCCACGTGTTCATATGCACCGAAGAAGATGGTCATCTCGGCAACGAACCCGGAGAAACCGGGCAATCCAAGAGAAGCCAAACCTGCAATGACGTAAACTACACCCAGGAAGGGGATAATTTTCATCAATCCACCCATTTCGTTAATCATACGTGTGTGTGTCCTTCCATAGATCATACCGATCAGGGCGAAGAAGAGGGCTGTCATCAAACCGTGTGAGATCATTTGGATCACTGCGCCGGTGAAGGCTGTCTGGTTCATCATCAAAACGGCAAAAAGAACCAAACCGCAGTGACTCACCGAAGAGTAAGCATTGATGTATTTCAAATCTTTTTGGAAGATGGCCCCAAAAGCGCCATAAACCACACTAATTGTCGTAAGAATAATGAAGATCCATGCTTGTTCGTGAGCGGCTTCCGGCATCAGGTAAATAGCGACACGGAATGCACCGTAACCTCCCAGTTTCATCAATACCCCTGCATGGAGCATGGATACGGCAGTAGGCGCCGAGGCATGACCGTCGGGCGACCAGGTGTGGAAGGGGAATAACGCTCCAAGAATGCCAAAACCTACAAAGGTGAATGGGAAAAGGAAGCGCTGCATCTCGATCGGAATCTGATGTTTCGCGATTTCCAGAACATTAAAGGTCAACTGTCCGCCGGAAGGTACGGAATAGAAATATATACCCAGAATACCCACCATCAGCAGGGCAGAACCGCCCATCAGCATCAGGGTTAGCTTCATCGCCGAGTATTCTTTTGGTCCCGAACCCCAGATACCAATTAACAGGTACATCGGGATCACAGCGATCTCATAAAAGAGGAACATGGTAAAGAGGTCGAGGGAGATAAAGAACCCAAAAACCCCTGTGGCCAGTAAGATCAGTGATATAAAAAACTCGCGGGAGAGAAACTCCATCTTCCAGGAGGCGAAAATCCCGGCGAAGACCACGACCCCGGTAAGGGCTATCATTGCTACGGAAATACCATCGACGCCGACAGCATAATGGATGTTCAATGCCGGAAACCAAAGCAAATCGTACATAAACAGCATGGGGGCCATGTTGCCTGCATTGCGTTCCGATACATAAAGATATACCAGGATGGCTGATAGTATTAACTGCGCCGTCATCCCGATGGCACTCACCATGCGCGATTGTTTGAGATCTTTTGTGAATAGGATTCCGGCTACGGTAAGAACCGGGATCACTACAAAAAGGTTTAAAATGTTCATATTATATCAGTGTCTTAAAGTACGTAAACAAAAATAAAAACCAGCGCCAACACTCCACCCACAAATACAAAGGCATACTGTTGTACCCTTCCTGATTGAAGTCCTCTGATGTTGTAGGATACAAATACGACCAGGTTGGCAATCCCGTTCATGGTACCATCCACGATGTGTCTGTCGAACCAGGCAACAGGTCGTGAAATGTAGTTGAAGATGATTTTCTTGGTAACGAAAAGATAAATTTCGTCGAAGTAGAATTTATGGAAAGCCCACCTGTAAAAGAAGCTGAAAGAGCCAGCTACCTTATCAGGAAGCGTATTTTTTGTCTTGTACATCACGGTAGCAATGGCGATGCCAATTACCCCTACCAAAACGGAAGGAATGGCTATCAGCCAGTCGATATGTGATTCAAAACCCAATCCATCGGAGGTAACCAGGTTGTGGAACGGCAGGAAACCGGCAAAAATGGAACCAAAAGCCAGGATCATCAACGGAATGGTCATCACCTTGGGCGCTTCGTGCGGTGTGTGGTGGTAATGACGGTCGTGACCCCAGAAAATATTATAGTAGAGGCGGAACATGTAGAAAGCGGTAAGGCCTGCTACAAAATATTCGATACCAAACAGAATCTTGTTGGAGTGGAAGGCTGCTACCAGAATTTCATCCTTGCTGAAGAATCCGGAGAAAGGAGGAATACCGGCGATGGTCAGACAGGCAATCAAAAAGGTGATGTGGGTGATGGGCAAATATTTTCTTAATCCACCCATTTCGTTCATGTCGTTGCTGTGAACGGCATGAATCACGGCGCCTGCGCCAAGGAATAACAGCGCCTTGAACATGGCGTGTGTAAACAGGTGGAAGTTGGAAGCCATAAAACCCAATCCCTCTTCGCCTCCGTAGCCGGAAACGCCCAATGAAAGCATCATATAGCCGATCTGCGACATGGTCGAAAAGGCCAGTACTCTTTTGATATCAGTTTGCGTAGTGGCAATTACTGCCGCAAAAAGAGAAGTAAAGGCTCCAACCCAGGCAACTACTTCCAGCGCAGCCGGACCCGTTTGAGAATAAACAGGGAAGAGACGTGCAACCAGATAAACACCAGCCACAACCATTGTTGCTGCATGGATCAATGCCGAAACAGGCGTCGGGCCTTCCATGGCATCAGGTAACCAAATGTGTAACGGAAACATGGCTGATTTTCCGGCGCCTCCAATAAAGATGAATATCAAAGCCCAGGTGATGACCGAAAGTCCCATAAAAGCTGCACCGCCCATGGAAGCGATGGCCACTCCATGAGGATTGGTCAGCTCTTTGAAATCAAAGGTTCCGGTATTGAACGAAAGAATCAAAATACCAATGAGAAATCCGAGGTCGGCGAACCTGGTAACGATAAACGCTTTTTTAGCTGCAGAGAAGGCGCTTGGTTTTTCGTAGTAATATCCGATCAGCAGGAAGGAGGAGACGCCCACCAACTCCCAGAAAATATACATTTGAAACAGGTTGGTTGCCAGAACCAATCCAAGCATGGAAAAACTAAACAGCGAGAGGAAGGAATAAAACCGTGCAAAACCGCGTTCTCCCTCCATATATCCCAAACTGTAAATGTGTACCATGAAGGATACGGTCGTGATCACAACCAGCATCATCACTGAAATAGGGTCGATCAGGACACCCAGGTTGATGATCAGTTTATCGGTCAGGTGAAGCCAGGTAACCTCCATGGCCTTTAAGGAGGTATAGCCCGTGCCTGCCACATGGTCTGTGATAAAATATTTGAAAGCAGTGTAGTAGGAGAGGAATGTCGCAATTCCAAGTCCGGCTGTTCCAATTAAACCGCCCAATTTACCCTTCAGCTTGTCTTCTGCCAGTCCGACAAAGACAAAAACAAAGAATGGGATCAGCGGGATCAAAAGTGTATATGCGTAGCTACTCATGATGATGAATTTTCTAGACAGTTATAGGATCAGAGTTTCATTTGGTCAAGGTTGTCAACATCAATCGATTTGAAATTTCGGTAGATGTTGATGATAATGGCGATGGCTACAGCAGCTTCTGAAGCAGCAACCGCAATCACGATCAGACTGAAAAAATGGCCGTGAAGATGATTGGGATAAAGGAACTTGTTGAAAACCACAAAATTAATATTGACCGAATTAAGGATCAATTCGATCGACATCAACATGGTAATCAGATTTCTTCTTGTCAGGAAGCCGTAGATGCCGATGAAGAACATCAGGGTACTGAGGATAAGAAATGCGTTTAATGGGACATTATCTATCATGACTTTGTTGAATTATCAGGATTAGTATTGGGTTGATTGCCTGGAACCTCCAAATGTTTCTCTTTTTTTGCCAGTACGATGGCTCCCACCATGGCTGCAAGCAACAGGATAGAGATGACCTCGAATGGAAGTGCGAATCCGTCCCTGTTGTAAGAGACAAGCGCACGTCCGACATTGGTGACATTGGCTTCTATTGCCGGTGATGCTGTTGGTGTAAAAGCAAATTTGGTGATGGTCAGAATGGTGAGGACGGCGCCCGCGGCTACAGCCAGGGCCGAAAAAATCTGTTGTCTGACAGGCGCTACTACCGCCTTTTCACTGACATGACTGGTCAGAAGAATCGAGAAGATGATCAGTACAATAATACCTCCGGCATATACTGTCAACTGAACGGCAGCAAGGAAATTGTAATTCAGCATGAAATAGATTCCTGCTGTTGAAACCAGCACGAAAAGCAAATAGACTGCTGATCTGAGGATTCTGCGACTGATGACGGTTAATAGAGAGAAGGTCAGAATTGAACCGGCAAACAGGTAGAACATGATATCATTGAGCGTCATAACTAATAATTTTTGATGCGGTTGATTACTCTTTCACTCCTTGTGCAATTTTTGAACCTGGCTGGTTCAACACCTTGGTAAGTTTTGAACGGTCCCAAACGGCATGTTCAAAATTCTGACCCATTACGATGGCCCCTGTCGGACAAGCTTTTACACAAAGATTGCAGAAGGTGCACATCCCCAAATGGTAAATATGCTGGTCGATGGCCCTTTTTTTCTTGCCATCTTCCGTCATCTCCATCTTGCTGATGATTTCAATCGATCCGTTGGGGCAATTGAGTTCGCATATACCACAACCGGTACAAAGGTGTTCGTTGTTTTCACTGTGCGGCATGATCACCTCCCCTCGGAAACGATCAAACATCTTCAGCGTATCACGGTTTTCGGGATATTGCTGTGTGACATTGTTCCAGGGGGTAAAAACATACTTACCGGTAATTTTCATACCCGTAAGGAGCGTTCCTATTCCCTTGAAAACTGTGCTGATATATTGAAATAGCGCGTTCATATAGCTATAATTTTACAGATGGAATTTGGTTAATACGACCAGGCACATCAGAAGAATATTGACCAGGTTGATCGGCAAAAGATACTTCCACTCCAGGGTCAGGATCTGATCGACCCTCAAACGCGGGAATGTCCATTTGAACCACATGATCAGGAAGATGACACCCAAAACTTTCATGAAGAACCAAACCAGCGGTGGGATAACATCCATAACCGCATTAAATGATTCGAACTGACCAAAATGCAGTGGCATCCATCCTCCGAGGAAGACAGTCGTGGCCATTGCGGCTACAATGAACATGTTGATGTATTCTGCCAAAAAGAAAAAGGCAAATTTGATACCTGAATATTCGGTGTGGAAACCGGCGGTAAGCTCCGATTCAGCTTCGGCCAGGTCGAAAGGCCCACGGTTGGTTTCGGCTGTTCCGGCAATCAGGAAGATCACGAAAGCAATCAGGGATGGAATATGGCCCTTGAACAAAAACCAGCTGTCGCGCTGACTTTCCACAATAACCGAAAGTTGCATTGAACCGGCGAGGATAATGATGGTAACCAGTGAAAGTGAGACAGATAATTCATAACTGAGGATCTGTGCTCCACTACGCATGGCTCCGATCAGTGAGTATTTGTTGTTACTCGACCAACCTGCAATCAGAATACCGATCACACCGATAGAAGAGACAGCAGTTACATAGAAAATGCCAATATCGAAATCCATGGTTTGTAAACCTTTGGCAAAAGGAAGTACGGCCATGGCCAGGAAGGTAGCGATCATAATAATGAAAGGAGCCAGGTTGTAAAGAAACCTGTCCGCACTCTTGGGCATGATCAACTCCTTCATCAGCAACTTGATGAAGTCGGCGATGGTTTGGAGCAATCCCCAATATCCTACGCGCATAGGTCCCAAACGCTGTTGGAAGGCTGCGCACACTTTTCGTTCTGCATAAACCAGAAACAGACCGAACAGCGCTACAAAGAGCATGTAACTGACCCCGATGACGGTCCATTCAACAATGGTCGTGGCCGTTGGAGACATCCGCTCCAAAAACCAGAGGTGCATGTTGTGGGTCATTCCTGAAAAATCGTAAATATTGAATCCCATTAGATTTGATGATTTTCGATATTGATCAATCGTGTTAGTACTAATTACCTGTCAATGTCAGGGATAACGAGGTCGAGCGTCGACATGATGGCGACCAGGTCGGCAATTTTGTGACCGGCAGCCATCTTGTTCAAAGCGAAAAGATTGGAGAATCCCGGTGAACGGAACTTCACGCGGTATGGGTTTTTCTTGCCATCGCTGACAATGTAAACACCAAATTCACCCCTCGCGCTCTCGACCCTTTGGAAAAACTCACCTTCCGGTAGTTTGACAACACCTTTCATCTTGACAGCGTAGTCACCTTCCGGGATGTTGTCGATCAACTGCTCAATGATGTGCATTGATTCGTACATCTCTTCGATTCTCAAACGGTAGCGGGTAAATGTATCGCCCTTTGTATCCAGCTTTTCTTCGAACTGCACCAGCGGATAGGCGCTGTATGGGTGATGTTTTCTGACGTCGCAGGAGAATCCGGAACCACGGCCTGAAGGACCGGTTACGCCCCAGGCGATCGCGTCTTCACGCGAAAGATAACCAATGTCATTTGTCCGCTCCTGAAAGATGACATTCCCAGTTAACAGCTGATCGTATTCGGGCAGTTTCTTTTTGAACTCCTTGATGAAGTCTTTGACCCTTTTTTGGAAATTCGGATGAATATCGAACATTACTCCACCGGGAAGGCTGTAATTTAGTGTCATTCTTGCTCCGCAGGTCTCCTCAAAAATATCGAGAATGTGTTCGCGGTCGCGAAGGCCATAGAAGAATGTGGTCAAAGCCCCCAAATCCATACCCATTACACACCACCAAAGTTGGTGGGAAGCCAGACGGCTCAGCTCATCCATGATGGTACGGATGTATTTGACACGTTCCGGTACTTCAACCTGCAGGGCGTTTTCTACACACAGGGCAACTGCTTCATTGTTCATGTGGGCAGAAAGGTAATCCATCCGGTCGGTCAGGTGAATGACCTGCGGGTAGGAGATTGCCTCGCACATTTTCTCTATCCCGCTGTGGATATAACCAACATGTGGTTGAATATGATGTACTATTTCGCCTTCCAGGCTGACAAGCAACCGAAGTACCCCGTGTGTAGAAGGGTGCTGCGGTCCCATGTTGACCAGATACTGGTCTGTGTGGATTTTATCCGAGCTAATGATAATCTCTTTGATTTCAGACATAAGGCTATCGTTCTACTATTCTTACTTCGTCTTTGTAATCTTTTCTCAGTGGAAATCCCCAGCTGTCGTCGAGGAAGAGCCTGCGCAAATCGGTGTGGTTGTTGAATTTCACACCCAAAAGGTCATAAACCTCCCTCTCGTGGTATTTGGCTGTCTGCCAGACATCACTTACCGTATCAACTTTGGGGTCTGTTCGATCTGCAGTGTTTACCTTCAATACCACAACATGTCTGTGCCTGACAGATTCGAGGTGGTAAACGATTTGCATTGTTTCGTGATAATCAACTCCCGAAAGACAAATCAGGTAATCAAATGATAATTCAGGCTCATTTTTGAGTCGAACAGAAGTTTCATGCAGATCAGCTGCCTGAACCAGGATTTCGACATACTGTTTGCCAAGCTTCACCTCGGCCTTTGAAAACTCACCGGTCAGGTAAGCTTGTAGTTCTTCGTTTGTCATGTCACTTAAATTGTTAAGTGATTTATAGTGTGATATATTGATTTTCCCATCTTCCCGGTTAGCTTCAAGGTTGAGGGGTATTTTTTTTCTGTTTTCTGGAGAAATAGCGCTCCCGCCTGATTTTTTTCTGCAGTTGCATCATGCCAAAAAGAAGGGCCTCAGGCCTTGGAGGGCATCCGGGTACGTAAACATCAACCGGAATCACGTGATCGGCTCCCCTGACAACAGAGTAAGAGTTGTAGTAGAAGGGACCGCCTGAGATGGCACAGCTGCCCATGGCAATCACATATTTGGGATCTGCAATTTGGTCATACAACCGTTTCAGTACTGGGGCCATTTTGTAATTGATGGTTCCGGAGATGATGATCATGTCAGCCTGGCGGGGTGTTGCACGGGCAACTTCAAAACCAAACCTGGCCATGTCGTGCCTGGAAGCGCCAACAGCCATGAACTCGATGGCGCAACAGCGTGTTCCGAATGTTAAAGGCCAGAGGGAATTGGAGCGGGACCAGTTGATCAAATCATCTAATTTGGCGAGGATGATGCTTCCTCCTTCGTATTCCTGGAGAACAGGATAATCGTTCTTTTCGAACTCTTTTTTACTTTTTACTCCCATTTCAATGCATGTTTTTTCCATCCGTAGAACAATCCCAAACCCAATATGGCAAAGAAGATCAGAATTTCAACAAAGCCGGTCATTCCAACTTCTCTCATCACGGTAGCCCATGGAAAAACAAACACAGTTTCCACATCAAAAATGAGGAAGAGAATGGCAAACAGATAATACCCGACCGTGTATTGGTTCCAGGTTTCTCCAATGGTTTCCATCCCGCACTCATAAGGCTCAAATTTTGCTGTATTGTAGGAGGTCGGAGGTACATAACTGGAGAAAACCAGGGCCAAACCTACCAGTGAAATAGCCGTAATAAAGAAAAGTATTAAAGCGCTACTTTCCATATCAGATTGTTTTAGATATTAATAAGAATTGTTCTAAATAACAGAGTATAAGGAACTTCAATAATCAGCGACAAAAATAGAAATTTATCATTAACCCACTCCTGTGTGCCGTAATTTATTTAAAAAGTTATTAAAATATCTTAATTATTAGATTCAATAAATTGAGTTAAAACGAATTATAACTCTTGTCTAAATAAGAGTCCGGTTACAAAATTCTCAACCGCAGAAGGTATAAAGATCACGTTGTGAATTGATACACATCACAGACAGCTCTTCAGAGTGATCCAGTACAAAAGCATCATTGGTACCAAGAATGCGATCGATCAGTGACGATTGGTAGGAAAAGGAGATAATCAAGAGTCCGTTTTGAAAACTTAAAGTATGTTCCAGCGCCTTTTTTTGGATCTTCCAGGAAGAGGTATGACATTCGATAATTTCGTATGGGAAGCGGAAGTTTTTAAACAGGCGTTCGATTGAAAACAGATTCCGCATAACACTCCTTTTGTCCTCCTCAAAAGTTTCCAATGCCTGGATCAGGGATACTTTGGCCTCGTTGTGCCGTGCAAAGTAACTACTCCAAAGCGCCAAATCTTTGCTCTTCTTCCCGTACCCAACCGGGACAGCAATCTTTTGATAACATTTGTCGGGATGCTTTTTATCTGAAACAAATAAAAAAGGGAAACCTGAATGTGGAAGTTTAGGCAGGAGCTCTTTGCTTTTTGTTTTGGGTGCCACCAATAGCAATGCGTCAAACTCTTCGGCCAGTTCGGTCAGAATCGTGTCAAACGGGTGAATAGTCACAAAAGTGTGAACGCGCGCTGAACCGAAAGTCTGCAACAGAGGGCCTGTCAATCGAATCACGCGGGATTCGGCTTCTGCAATTTTTATACCTTCGGTGGATGCCTGGTAAATCAGGCAAATTTCCTTGTCAAGGATCAATGCTATCTGCACACCATGCAGAATGGCCACCTCCGTTTCGGGGGAGAAATCGATCCAGATAAAGATTTTTTGTTCGCCGTTTGTTAGCATAATAAGTCACTTTAGTCACTTCCTACTCATTAAACCTGAACCCGATTCCACGCACCGTCTCCAAAAAATCACCCTCCAGGTATTCAGATAGTTTTTTGCGAATATTTTTCACGTGTACGTCGATGTAGTTGGAGTTGTAATTCTCTTCAAAGATATCCCCCCAAATGTGTTCTGATATTTGCAGGCGGGTAGTTACTTTGTTTTTGTTCAATAGCAGGAAACTAAATATATCATACTCTTTCTTGGTCAGCAGGATCTCGTTTTCGTGGTAAAAGGCTTTGCGTTTATCAAGATCAACTTCTAGTCCATGGGCATGAATGATGTTGCCCTTCAGTCCGTGCTTCCTTCTGGTGACGGCCAGTATCCTGGATTTTAGCTCGATCATCGAGAATGGCTTCGATAAGTAATCATCAGCCCCCAGGTCCAGACCTTTTATCTTGTCTTCGATGGCGGTGCGGGCCGATAGTATGATCACCGAAGTAGTACTTTTGTTTTTAATTGACTCTCTGAGGAGATCCAGCCCTTCATAGTCAGGAAGTCCCAGGTCCAGTAAAATCATGTCATATTCATTGGAGAATATTTTGTCGGATGCGATCCTTCCGGTGTGCGCTTCGTCGCAAACAAAACCCTCCTTTTCGAGGAACCGGCGAATCTCACCGGAAAGTATGCGTTCATCTTCAACGATTAACAGGTGCATCATGAGAGAAAGTAGTTACTTTGCTAAATCGAACCGAAATTATTAATATCTTGGTCAATATAAAACAGAAATGCGAGATATATGAGACTCGAAGTAAAACTTGCCCTGATCGGTGCAATTTCCAAGCTTGTCATTTTTTTGATCTTGTTTACATTGGTACAGCAGACGATCGATTCGCTCGCACTGGAGCATACTGACAGGGATTTGACAAAAAAGAAAGATAAAGCCTTGTCTATCATAAAAAAAATTGGAATCAGAACTTATCTGGATGCTGAGCAAGACAGTGTCTTTGCCAGTTACAACATCTTAAAAGACGAATATATCACTATAACATTGGATCCGGATGGAAAGCCAGAAGAACTAACATTCTCGCAGGAGGCCAGGATTATTGAGGGGGAAGAATTTGATTTCAGGATATTGAATTACAATTTCTTAATTGGCCACCAACAATATTCTCTCGAAATTGGAAAAAATATCCAGCTGATCTATAGCCTGGACAGGACTTTAAAAAGGATCTCTGTTTCGATTATTTTGATTGTGTTGGTGATAACCATCCTTTTTGACCTGGGGATTTACAAGTACCTGCTCCATCCTTTGAATCAAATGATTATTCCGAAATTGAAAACGGTTGACAATCCCGAATCGTTTAATTATACTGAAATTGACTCTTCTACTTCTGATTTCGTTTATCTCAATACCACCATCAATGAGCTGATGCACAAGGTGAACGAGATTCTGAAGAACCAAAGAAAATTTATTGGTGATGTTTCGCATGAGCTGTTCACGCCGATCTCGGTTATGCAGTCCAAGTTGGACAATCTGTTGGTATCCGGGAAATTGCCAGTCAATACTGTTGAGATGATTGTGGACCAACAGAAGCAATTGATTCGTTTGCAGCATATTATAAAAGCTTTGTTGTTGATTTCCAGAATTGAAAATGATCAGTATGCAAAGAATGACAAGGTCAATTTGCATGAACTTGTTGAGGAGATCGTGGCAAACATCGAAGAACGTGCGCATATTACAGATATTACGCTGGAAAACAGAATTACGAAGGATACTTCTTTGTCAAACGTTAATAAGTATTTGATATACATTTTGTTGTTTAATCTTGTGAGCAATGCCATTAAATACAACAAAGCCGGTGGTTCCGTACTGGTTTACGATGAACAAAAGGAATCCAATCTTTTGGTTGTGGTAGAGGACAATGGGATTGGTATCGCCCAGGAGAATCTGGATCTGATTTTTAACCGGTTCAAAAGGATGGAAACCACCAAGGAGGAAGGGCAAGGACTGGGTTTATCTATTGTAAGTAGCATAGCTGATTTCCATGATGCCACCATTGAAGTAAGATCAAAGCCTGGTGAGGGGTCTAAATTTATCATCTGTTTTCCTATCAAGCAGACATTTTGAGAGACTGTTTAAATTTATAACACAGAGAATATCTGCCTATTTATCGAAAATACAGAGTATATAGAAATTTCTGCCATTTTGAATTTCCATAAGAGAAACCCCGGAGTTCACGGAGTTGGAAAATCGCAAGCGATTTTCTCTCTGTGTAACTCGTTTTTCCTCAAATA
>JAVHPO010000155.1:0-4158 GCA_036170635.1 Prolixibacteraceae bacterium
TGATGAGATGATGAATAAATGAGACCGGTCCCTGAACTTGGCTAAGGGAGAAGGGTCGAAGGTTAAAGATAATGTGAAAATTGGGAAATATGGAAATGTGAAAATTGGCTGTTGCACAATCTAAAGATTCTCGACCACAACGGTGATCCCTTTCGGATCCTACCCCTATCGGAGGGGTTAAATGTGAATAGCCCGGGGTTAAGCGACGAAGGAGCGTTACCCCGGGTAAAGAGATGAATAAAGGCCACCGTTCGCGGTAGCATTTTTAAAGAGGAAATTGGATCGTTTCGGACGGAAGACACGAAAGATGAAAAGAAAAGCTAGAAGCTAACAGCCAATAGCCGTTATAAAATATAAAATTGGAGAATGAAATTTAGTGATTACATAAGCAGACTTAAAGGAGACAAGAAGATTTGGATTGTCATCTTTGTGATGTCATTCATCTCCATCCTGGTGGTCTACAGTTCAACGGGAGCGCTTGCTTTTAGACGATCCAATGGCAATACTTCCTTTTACATTTTCAGGCAGGTGATTGTTCAGATGATTGGATTCATGTTTATCCTGCTGATGTTAAAATTTGTAAGGATTAAATTGTATAACAAATATGCCAATCTGGCGCTGATGGCGGCCGTTGGTTTCATACTGCTTGGAATATTGATCGGAAGGGGCTCCGGCCGTACCATACCCCTCGGATTTTTCAGTTTTCAACCAGCGGAGTTGGCCAAGGTGGCAGTCATCATGTGGGTCGCAAGAATACTTTCCAACACTGGGGAGAGTGATGAGTCCAGAAGAAAGTCTTTTTTTAAAATCCTTCTCGTTATGGGCCTGTTGGCCCTCCTATTGCTTAAGGTGAATTTTTCTTCAGCGGTATTGTTGATGGCGACCGCCTTTATCATGATGTTCGTCGCGCAAATGCCATTGAGATATCTAGGTGGTACTGTGCTGATTGGATTGGTTTTGGCTGTCTCGTTGTTTCTTGTGCGCAAGCAACTGCCGGAGATTGTCTACAAAGGCACAAGGGTCGAGACGGTATTCAACCGGATTGACCGGTACATCAGCGGATCTGATTCCAAACAGGACGAGGGACTGACCCAGGACGAATTTGCCAAAATTGCCATCTACAACGGAGGTTTTTTCGGTGTGGGTGTTGGCAAAGGGGATATCAGCAACAGGATGAGCGCAGCCTACAACGATTTTGTTTTCGCGATCATTGTTGAAGAGTACGGTCTGTTTGTTGCCGCATTCATTGTTTTGCTCTACCTGATTATTCTCACCAGGGGACTGATGATTATCAAAGCCTGTAAACGGACCTTCCCACTCTACCTTGCCACAGGGGCTGTAACCATGCTCATGATGCAAGCGCTTGTAAACATGGGCGTCTCCTCCGGGGCCATTCCGGTTACCGGTCAGCCACTACCCTGGATAAGCTGGGGGGGTACTTCACAAGTCTTTACGGCATTTATCTTTGGTTTTTTGCTGAGTATCAGCGCTGAGAACCAGGCTGAAATGTTTAAGCAGGATGATGTGACAGAGCCCGGCGACGACGAAGACTTTTCAGAAGAAGAAATACTACTTTCAAACTTTGAACATTAAATTTTGAATTTTGAGTATATGAGCAACCATCGATTTATCATCAGCGGAGGCGGAACCGGGGGGCACATTTTCCCTGCACTCTCCCTTGCTGAAGGATTGAAACAGCGTCTGCCGGATGCGGAGATCCTCTTTGTCGGCGCGTTGGGCAAGATGGAGATGGAGAAGGTACCCGCTGCGGGATTCCGGATCGTCGGACTGCCGGTTGCCGGTTTCCACCGGGGTGAGATTTGGCGCAACCTCCTGTTTGTGCCCAAACTGCTGATGTCCTTGTGGAAGGCAAGGTCGGTGGTAAAAAACTTCAAGCCGGATTGTGCCATAGGCGTTGGTGGTTATGCCAGTGGTCCAATCCTGAAGGTGGCCACACAAATGGGCATACCAACACTCTTGCAGGAGCAGAACTCCTATGCCGGTGTAACCAACAAGATTCTGGGTAAAAAGGCAACCAAAATATGCGTCGCCTATCCAAATATGGATCGATTTTTCCCGAAAGAGAAAATCGTTTTCACCGGGAATCCAATCCGAAAAGGGTTGGAAGGCATCGCGGAAAAGAGGGAAGAGGCCTACAAATTTTTCGGGCTCGAACGCGGCAAGCCAGTCATTTTGGTGATCGGCGGAAGTTTGGGCGCCCGCACCCTGAACAATGGCATTCGTGCCAAACTCGATCTGATTCGCTCTTCCGGTGTACAGTTTCTATGGCAAACCGGCAAAATATATTACCAGGAACTTAAAGCTGAATTGGACAATCACCCTACCGGGAACCTCCATCTTTTGGAATTCATCCAACGAATGGACCTGGCTTTCGCGTCAGCGGATCTGGTTATTTCGAGGGCTGGGGCGGGGACCATCAGCGAACTTTGCGTCCTGGGAATGCCATCCATACTTGTGCCTTCGCCCAATGTGGCTGAGGATCACCAGACAGCCAATGCACGTGCACTTGCCGATCGGGGTGCCGCTATGCTTATCACGGATGCCGAAGTTGGGGAAAAGCTGGTGGAGGAGGCGCTTAAACTGGTCAACGACGAACAACGGCTGAGTGAATTCTCAGTAAAAATGAGGGAGATGGGAACGCCTAATGCGACGAGAGATATTGTGAATGTGATACTATCAATTGTTAACTGTCAATTTTAAAATATGGTTGAGACTGAAAAAATAGAACAGGTTTACTTGTTGGGAATTGGCGGGATCGGCATGAGCGCCCTTGCCCGTTATTTCAGGTTTGCCGGCAAAGGGGTTTCCGGGTACGACAAGACCCCCTCTCCTTTGACCGATGAGTTGATTGCTGAGGGAATTCCTGTTCATTTCAACGAGGATCTGACGCTGTTGCCAAAGCTGGAGGAGCGCGAAGATACCCTGGTCATCTTTACCCCTGCCGTACCAGAACATTTTGGCGAGTTGAAATGGCTGCGGGCAAACAGTTTTACTATTGCCAAAAGATCGGAAGTGCTTGGATCCCTTAGCCGCAACAAAAGTTGCATCGCCGTGGCAGGTACGCATGGGAAAACATCCGTTACCACGATGACAGCTTACCTGCTCAGGGAGTCGCATGTCGACTGCATCGCCTTTATGGGAGGACTTTCAAGGAACTATGGCACCAACCTTTTACTTCCAGCCAACGACAGCAAAGTAATGGTAGCCGAAGCCGATGAATTCGACCGCTCTTTTCTGCGACTCTTCCCCGAAATGGCCGTCATCACCTGGATGGATCCCGATCACCTCGATATTTATGGAACTGCCGGGCATCTGGTGGAAGCCTTTGCCACTTTTACAGGTCAGATCAATGAGGGTGGAGTTTTACTATACCGAAAAGGGGTAGCCATCGACCGTAATTGGAACAGAAAAATTCGCTATTTTACCTATTCCGTTTCGGAGGAGGCAGATTTCAAAGCAGAAAATATTACAGTGACGGAGGGAGCCTATCGTTTCGACCTGCAATCACCGTTTGGAACGATCCGTGGAATCACGCTTCATTATCCCGGACTGATGAATGTGGAAAACCTGACGGCAGCGATGGCGCTGGCTTTGCTGAACGGAGTGACCAAAGAGGAGATTCTTGCATCTGTGCCCAATTACAAAGGTGTCGAACGACGTTTCGACATTCGGTACAAGAGTGCAACCAATGTCTACATCGACGACTATGGGCACCATCCAAGGGAGTTGGAGGCAACCATACGTTCCGTTCGCCACCTCTATCCCGGTAGGAAAATAACCGGAATCTTTCAGCCGCACCTCTTTACCCGTACCCGGGATTTCGTGGATGGTTTTGCCGAAAGCCTCGATTTGCTGGATGAAGCTTTGGTGATGGAGATATATCCCGCAAGGGAGGAGCCGATCCCGGGGGTGGATGCAGGGATGATTTTAGAGAGAATGAAACTGACGTCCAAAAGAAGGTGCTCTGCGTCTGATTTTACTGATATACTCGATGATTATCAAATAGATATATTACTTACCCTGGGAGCAGGCGACATCGACCGCCTGGTCAATCCCATTGTAAAATACCTGAAGGGGAAAAATAATGATTAAAAAAATTGGTTATCTTTTGGTCTGGTGTCTGGTGCTCGGAATGGT
>JAVHPO010000156.1:0-4132 GCA_036170635.1 Prolixibacteraceae bacterium
AGGGTCAGGAACGCGTTTCTGGCCCCGTAGCAGGGTAAGTAAACCCAAGCAGTATCTCAATATTTTTGGAGACCAGTCATTGATTCAGGAGACGGTAAAGCGGTTTTCAAAATTTTTGCCGGAAGAGCGTATTTATATTATCTCGGCCAAATCCCAAAAGGATGTTCTGGAAGAACAAATTACCAGTCTTCCGATAGAGAACCTGATTTATGAGCCGGTCGGTAAAAATACTTTACCTGCCATAGGTTTGGCAGCCCTGATCATTGCAGAAAATGATCCGGAAGGAATCCTGATCGTTTCTCCTTCCGACCATCTTATCCAGGATGAGCAGCTCTTCAGTGAGACCATCGAATCGGCTGCTTTGGTAGCAGAGAGAACAGATGGAATCGTGACCATCGGGATTACCCCGAAATACCCGGCTACCGGATATGGATATGTTCAAACTTCAGAAGAGGTAAAACTTGGGCAACTTATTAAATCCTTTTCTGTCAGGCAGTTTGTTGAGAAGCCTAACGCTGAAGTTGCTACCGGGTATCTTCAACAGGGGGGATTCTACTGGAATAGCGGAATTTTTGTTTTCAAAGTCTCTGTTTTTCTGAATTCGGTGAAAAAATATTCGCCTGAACTTTATGCATCCCTTGAAGAAATCAAAACCTATTTTGGTACCGAACAGTTCGAAACTGCACTGGACAAAATTTACAGAGAGGTGGCTTCGATTTCTATCGACTATGGCATTCTGGAGAAGGCACAAAATGTTTTTTTGGTACAGGGCGACTTTGTCTGGAACGATTTGGGCAGTTGGGAAGAGGTTTATAAATATAGCCCAAAGGACGAAAATCTGAATGCCCTGAACGGGAAGGTGGTAGTTCGGGAGACGAAGAATTCATTTGTTTTTGCACAGGATAGTCTGGTTGCTGTTGTCGGACTGGAAGATGTGATTGTCGTTCAGGAGGGGAATACCATTCTGGTCTGCAAACGCGATCGAGCGGAGGAAATCAAACAGGTGGTTGAAGAAATTACCAGACGTAAACTCGAACAGTATCTTTAAAAATAAATCTTCAGAACTTTAGAAAAGTTGGTTCATCTGTAAGATTGAAGGAAATATTTAATCGGGCCAGAACTTTAGAAAAGTTGATACATCTGTAAAATTGAAGGAAATATTTAATTGAGCCAGAACTTTAGAAAAGTTGATACATCTGTAAAATTGAAGGAAAATAGTTTGCAACTTTTCTAAAGTTGGTAGAAAAAAGTTTAAATTTTTAGCTGATATGAGACGCAGAGAACTTTTAAAAGCAACCGCAGCACTTTCTGTGGCTTCGGTTCTTCCGGGTTGGGCTGAATCAAGACCGACCTCAGGATCTACTGAAAATGATCCGCAAAGTCTTAAGAAATCAAACATTCCGCGCTTCGGTGATGGTCGTGACTGGTTTTTTGAACGCCGCTATGGAATGTTTGTTCACTGGGGTTTATATTCAATACCGGGTTGGCACGAGCAGCATCAATGGCGAGGAAGGGTTCCAAGAGCAGAGTATATAAACCTTGCGGACCAATGGAATCCGGTCAAATTCAATCCGGAAGAGTGGCTCGATTTGATGGAAGAGGCTGGAATGAAATACATTACCCTCACCACCAAACACCATGATGGGTTCTGTTTGTGGGATACCAGGCAAACCGGCTTCAATACGATGAATACTCCATACAAAAGGGATGTGATCGGTCAGTTAACAGATGCTTGTCATAAGAGAAAAGTGCCGCTTTGCTTCTACTACTCGATTGCCGACTGGAACCAGCCGAACTATCCGAACCAGGGGAGGCACCACGAACTTCCTCCTCAGCCGCAGGATTCGCCCGACTGGGATAAATACATGCTTTTTCTGAAGGAGCAGGTTCGCGAACTATGTTCCAGCTACGGTGAGATCCATGGTTTTTGGTGGGATATGAATGTGCCTCTTTTCAAGGATGCCTCCATCAATGCCATGATCAGGAAATTGCAGCCCAAAGCAGTGATCAACAACCGAGGATTTGACGATGGTGATTTTGGAACACCTGAACGTGATTACGACAATCCGGCTACGGAAGCGAAAGGTTTTGACAAACCGGTAGAAGCCTGTCAGTCGGTGGGCATGGAAAGCTGGGGATACAAAAAAGATGAAGATTATTACACTGATCGTCACCTGATCAGCAGCATCGACAAGTACCTGGCCAGAGATGCCAATTATCTGCTGAATGTCGGGCCTACCGGCGAAGGGCTTATCCCATCAGAATCGGCAGCAATCCTGAAGCGTATCGGGAAGTGGAAGAAATTGGTGGATGAATCCTTTGACAATACCCAAACAGATTCTGTTTTGCTGGCTATCCCGGGAGTTTATGTGACCAAAAATATGCAAACAATGTACGTTCACCTGAACAAGGCAACAGTTGGCAATGGAGTTAAGCTTAAGCCGATTAATGTGCTTCCGGTCAGGGCAACATTGTTAAATACCGGAAAGAAAATCGACTGCGAGGTGAATTTATGCCCAAGCGATCATATTTCACAGCAGCCATACTTGCGATTGCGAAATCTGCCAGTCAACGATTTGTCCAATATGGTGCTCGTAGCAAAGTTGGAGTTTGACAGGCCATTGGAGGAAATCGTAATTTCAAAGGTTTTAAATACCAACATGGAATTGATTAAATGAGATAGGAAATTTGAAGATTTGAAAATGTGAAGATTGGGAATAGGAATCAAAAGATCAACCAATTTATGACAATTATATTGTATTAATTAAATCAGGCTTAAAATGGAAAAGAAAATCAATCATTTATTAAGTTTCGCCTTACTGGTACTTGCTTTTAGCATGTTATCGAACAATAGCTTGAAGGCTCAAAAATTTGAGTCTACGCTCGAATCTTTCAAACAATATTCTTATCCCGAATGGTTCCGTGATGCCAAATTTGGTATCTGGGCGCACTGGGGTCCGCAGGCAGTTCCCCGCCAGGGAGATTGGTATGCCAAGAAGTTGTATCAGGAGGGTAGTGAAGATTACAAATACCATGTGGCGCATTATGGTCACCCATCCAAATTTGGCTACAAGGATATCATTCCATTGTGGAAGGCGGAGAGATGGGATCCTGAGCAATTGATGGCATTGTACAAAAAAGTGGGGGCCAAATATTTTGTCAGCATGGCCACCCACCACGATAATTTCTTCTTGTGGAACTCGCAGCGCCACAAATGGAATGCCGTAAACATGGGTCCGAAGAAGGATGTCGTTGGTTTGTGGCAAAAGGCAGCCAAAAAGGAGGGGTTGCGTTTTGGGGTATCCGAACACCTGGGGGCAAGCTATACATGGTTCCAGTCGAGCAGGGGTGCAGACAAAACCGGGCCGATGGCTGGTGTTCCTTACGACGGAACCAATCCGGAATTCGAAGAGCTGTACCATCCAAAAACAGCGGTTGACGACAAAGCCTGGCTGACCACCAATTTGCTAAACCAACAGGATTGGCTGGGAAATATCACAGAACTGATTGACATGTACAAACCGGATCTGCTCTATTCAGACAGCGAACTTCCTTTCGGTGAAGTTGGCAGAACTATGCTGGCGCATTATTATAATCAGGATATCTCCAAAAACAAAGGCAAACTTGAGGCAGTTTACACCTGCAAGTTGCGTGGCTCCGAAGGAAGATGGGTGCAGGATCTTGAGCGCGGCGCCATGGATTCTATCAGCCCTTATCCCTGGCAAACAGATACATCCATTGGCGACTGGTACTACCGCACCGGGCAAAAATACATGACGGGAACGCAGGTCATCCAGATGTTGATCGACATTGTCAGCAAAAATGGCAACCTGTTGCTTAATGTGGTACA
This sequence comes from Prolixibacteraceae bacterium, assembly GCA_036170635.1. Taxonomy (GTDB): domain Bacteria; phylum Bacteroidota; class Bacteroidia; order Bacteroidales; family Prolixibacteraceae; genus CAINVV01. The sequence continues at coordinate 3,851 of JAVHPO010000156.1, forward strand.
AACACCAGAGGGAGATCTCGAACCGGATGTTCTGGCTATTTTGGATGTGATCGCGAAATGGACCCCAGCCAATGGTGAAGCCATCTACGGCACACGTCCCTGGAAGATTTACGGTGAGGGACCGACAACAAAGAAAAGTCAGGAAAAGGGAAGATTTGGCGGTGTTAAAGATGTACGTCCTTATGACTCTTCGGACATTCGGTTTACCCAAAAAGGGGAGACGCTTTATGCTTTTTGCATGAAAAGCCCTACTGAGGATGTCAAAATTTACTCTCTGGGAAA
>JAVHPO010000157.1:0-4114 GCA_036170635.1 Prolixibacteraceae bacterium
GCGCTTTGTCTCACTGCCTCCTGCTGTTACCCACTGCTTTTTTGTTCCAAGAGGGGTTGAGCTCTTAAAGCAATAGACCAATCCGCTTTCACCGCCTGTCAGCGCCATTTCCAATCCTCCGGATTTCTTTGAAATCTCCCCGAATGTCGGAGTTTCATTGATGGTTCTGTGCCCAAAGTTGTAATCAAAAACGATCATTCCATTTTGGTCAAGAGCTTGAAGATGACCATCCTGTGTACAGAAAATATATTCAAGTTCACCATCTCCGTTTAGATCGATGATGGATCCTGATCCAAGTGTGCGTCCTTGCATGTCAATGTTCCAGAGAAGTTCACCATTTTCAGTAAACCGGTAGATGACACCAAGTTGTGTGATAAGGAAGAGGTCAGCAACACCATTTTGGTCGAAGTCGCCTGCCGAGAGGGTAGAGGCCACGGCCCCTTTGACATGACGGCTCCACAATTGTGTGCCATTGGCCGAAAAGCAAAAAGCTTCACCATTTCCGGAGGCGGCAAAAACCCTGGGCTGACCGTCGGAAGCAACGAAAATTACCGGTGTTGAGTTACCCCAGGTCTGGCAGGTACCTCCAATGCTTTGCTCCCAAAAGATGGTTCCATCCGCGTGAAGCACTGTTAAAACTCCTTTCGTCGAGAGATAGGCAATTTCTAATCCCTTTTTACCATCCAAATCACCAACTGCGGCACTGGAGGGCATTCCTTTGATGGATGACTTCCAGACGGGTTTTCCTGATAAGGCCTCGAAAGCAAAGATGGAGCCAGATTCATCCCCCTGGACAATCGTGGTAACACCATCTTCTTTGAGATCTGCAACAGCCGGGGCAGACCAGGAGCATGGTGCGTTCAATTTGGCCTCCCACTGCACTTTTCCTTTGCTGTCGTGACACCTTAGATAACCACTGTTGTCAGCCGTGAAGATAAGCGTCGATTGGCCTTTTTGCTCCAATACAGAGGGTGACATCATGTAGCGGCCCTTGCTGCGGTATTTCCAGATTTCGTTTCCATTGCTGTCCAATGCAATCAGGTCCTCTCTTCCGGCAACAATCACCTGCGACTCATCGCCACCGGAAAGATGCGCCAGGACCGGACTATTTTCCAAAAACGATTTCACATCGGTTTTCCAGAGCGGGGTCAAATTGACTTTGTTTTGAGCCTGAAGTAGAGGCGAAGAAAGAAGAATGGTGATCAGGATGCTGTAGTAAAGATAGTTGCGTGTTTTCATAGTTAGTTTAATTTTCACATTTTCACATTTTCCAATTTTCACATTGGCTTATCAGCACATCAGCAGAAAGTTATTCCGCAGGCATCCGCTCCATCCGAACTTCCTTCGAAAAGATAAGGATTGCCGAAACCGGCATTTTTGTAGGTCTCAAAAATCTTTTCAATCGTAGTTTTAGCAGATTTTTCGGCCAGGATGGCAACTGTGCCACCGGCTCCTCCACCCGTGATCTTAGCGCCATAGATTCCTTTTTCGACCCCGGCACTCCTGCACATTTCAACCAGAAAGTCGGTTGCTGTTGAACCAAGTCCACATTCAGTGTAAGCGTTATGGGATTGATACATCAGTTCTCCCATCAGAATGAATGATCGTTTGGAGTGGGAGAGGGAGGCTCCCTTCGAAAGTTCCGAAAAGAGTCGGACCCGTTGATTTTCCTCCACCGCGTAGCGCGTATTTGCCCTGACATGGTAAGTTACCTCCTCCTTCAAAGGTGAAAAAGGGTCGGCATGAAATTGATGGCCGGATAAGAAAGAGTGCATATCCATTTGCAATGGAAGGCGATTTTCATATTTATCATGAAATTGCGAACGTGTCAGATTGGCCAGGTACCCTTTCCAAATAGGATCGGTATAGCGTTCAATTTCGCTTTCCGAGTCTTTGGTAACCACAGTTTTTTCCAGGTCACAAATTATTTTGTAGCCCATAAAAGCTGCAGCCCTGGCGGCTTCGTATTCTATTCCTGACACCTGATGGCTTACCCCGGAGTCGATTCCCCAGATCTGCAACTCTTCCGGCAGTCGAATCAGTGATTCGGGCAAACAGGGCTGGCAAACCAGCGGCAATACATAACCTTCTTTTCCTGCAACCACAGCAATCTGATCCATGATGCCACAGCCCGAATCGGCTATGACATTCTCGACCCATTGGCAGGCCAGGGCAAGTTCGGTTCCGTGCAGATCGATTCCATAAGCTGCTGCCGAGGCTTTCATGACCGAAACCTCGATGGCTGCGGAGGAGCTGACTCCCCTGTTTAGCGGGACTGATGACTCCATATAAAGCCGAATCCCGCTGTTGACCTTATCAGGATATTTCTTCTTCAGATAGAAGAGATTACCCAGGACATAAGCCGTCCAGCGAACATTGGCTGATCGGTTTACCAGCTCTTTTACGGCCTTTTCATCCGCCAGTTCTGCCCATTTAACTTCTAAGACCCCTTGCCAGCCTGACTCTGTTACAGTTTTATTGTTTAGTTCGATGACCTGATCAGTACGAAGCTGCGCCGCTGTAAAAGTTGCCTCCCTGATCGTGGATTCAAAAACAAGACCTCCGGTATAATCATCGTTTCCACCCATCAGGTCCAACCGTCCCGGAGCGCGGGAAATATAAACCGGTTCAGTAGGGGAAAAGAAGGTGTTGTTCTTTTTGAGTTTTTTTATTTCGCTGACAAAATCCATGGTTGTCTATTTTAGGAACGAACCGCCTTGATGCTTTTGACTAAATATTCCAGAGCTTCCGGTGTCTGCCGGGGATTGATGGGAAGTGTTATCAACTGATCGCCAAGTTTCTCCGCATTGGGAAACTGTCCCTTTTTGAACCCTCTGTTCTTGAAAGCCGTAGAGTAATGGAGAGGAATATAATGGAATCCGACTTTGATGCCGTATTTGTGAAGCAAATCATAAATAAGGTCTTCTTTCGTCATGCCGAACTCTTTCGGATCGACCATTACCGGATAAAGGTGGAAAACATGTTTGTTGTGTGGCAAAACTGTTGGCAAAGTCAATCCGGGTACCTCTTTCAGATTTTCTGTCATGAAGGCGGCATTGTCGATCCGGCGCTGGTTCAGCATGTCAACCTTCTTGAGCTGCTCAATTCCCACTGCGGCCTGAATATCCGTCATTCTGAAATTGTATCCGCAATCGTCAAAATCCTGCCACCAAAATTTCTTTCCTACCGGGAATTGTTCTTCATCCAGTTTGCAATATTTGGTACTGTTTCCATGAACCCTGGTGCAATGTGACCGATAGAGGGAGATACGTTCATAGATCTCCTTATCATTGGTCAATATGATACCACCCTCTCCCAAAGTCGAAATATTTTTCTGCTCGTGGAAACTGAAACAGCCGGTCGCTCCGATGGTACCTACTTTTCTGCCTTTGTATTCGGCTCCAATGGCATGGGCAGCATCCTCGACTACCGAGAAGTTGTGTTTCAACGACAGCGCCATGATCTCATCCATCTCGCAGGCCTGGCCATACAGGTGAACCGGCAGAACCGCTTTTGTATTTGGGGTGAGTTTGTCCTCCAGTTGGTTGGCATCCAGATTGTAGGTAATCGGATCGATATCTACGAAATCTACCTCTGCGCCAAGTGTGGCGGGCGCTGCTGCGGTAGCGATCCAGGTTACCGGAGAGGTAAGTACCCGGTCACCGGGTTTGATGCCGATTCCGATCATGGAGAGGAACAGGGCTGTGGTACCATTACTGCATACCCTGGCATATTTTGCGCCTGAATATTCGGCGTACATCTTTTCGAAGGCGATACATTCATCACCACTTGTGGGGGCATTGTTTCGCAATACTTTCAATACTGCCTCTTCTTCTTCTTTCCCGTATTGGGTGCCAAACTTAATTTCCAGATCAAATTTTATGCTGCTCATCTTAATTCTCCTCCAATTTAAAATTCAAAGTTAAAACCAAACCTTCATCCAAAGTTAGCATCTTGGTGTTCAGGATGCTTTTAGCCAATCCATTTTCCATCGAAGCATCGTTGGGTCTGGGTGCACGACCAGCCAATGCATTCGAGTTCGTCCCTTCAACCAACCCGGCGTCATACCCCAGCATTTCCGCAATGTGGATCGCCATTTTGTAACGGTTGATCC
>JAVHPO010000158.1:0-4100 GCA_036170635.1 Prolixibacteraceae bacterium
TGCAAGAAGAAGTGTATAATATTTTTTCATCTGTTAATAGCAATAGTTTAAAATTCAATGTTGTACAGTTAATTAAACGACATTGGATTAAGGTTGTAAATTGTTATGGCATTTTCCCGAAGGATTTTTTTTGCCACATCCAATGCCTCCGATTCGGTCAGGTAAGCCTCTCTGACCATCTGAATCAAGGTAGATGCCACTGTCTCCCTTGCCAGAACAGATGCTCCGTAAGCGCCCTCCACGGTTTGGCTATCCCCACCGTATGCCATGATTTTATTGTTGGGTACGGTTTCGATAAACTCCTGCAGATAACGACTGGTATAGGATGGAGAAATCAGCGCCGACCAGGCCATGTCGATGAATACATTCGGGAAGTTTTTGGCAAGGGTGGCCATCTCACCACCATAAGGATAACCGGCATGAAGCAGACAAAACTTCACTCCCGGAAATTTAAAGAATGCCTTGGCCAGTCCGGTGGGATTGGCGTTTGTGATTTCGTTGCCGCTTCCGGTCTGAAGTCCGGTATGAATCTGGACCGGGAGTTTATACTTTTCGCAGAGGCTCAAAAGTTTGAAGAAGATGAAATCCTGCAAAGGTTTGGCCTCTTCAAATGGGAAAATTTGCTGCGGTGCATCCTTCATCTTCTCAAAAACTGCTTCTGCCTTTTCGCGGGAAACCTCGTCGAATTTCAGGGTGCGGTAGTAGGCAACTCCAAATTTGGCTCCCTGAATACCAAGTTTAACATCCTGTTCAAACATGCTGTCAACAAAAGATTCGTAGGCCTTCAGGGAGGATATCTTCTTCCCGACGCCAAACCGGCTGTTCATCTTGTCGTACCCGAAAAAACTTACATACCTGTCGTAAACAAAGAGACGCCTGAAATTGCAGGAGCCTTCATGCTCCACATCCCTTGGATTTGAAGTGTTGTACTCCATAATCAGGCAGGCATCAATTTTAGACTTCTTTTTGAGGATGGTTTCATAATAGCCCTTTTTATGTGACTCACGGATTCGTTTGGAGAGTTCAACGTAGGTCTGATCGTTCAGGTCATCCATCCCAAAGAGATCTTTGGCTGCAATCAGGACAGATCGACCATACGCGGTGGTCCGCATGTTTGCCCATCCATCTTTGGTAGCCGACCATTTTTCATCTATCCCTTTGTCCTTGCCTTTCAGGGTACTGTATGCTTTATCCGGAGCCATTCCGGAAGAAATAAGATCCGACTGCTGGTAATTGGTAAACAGAGTGCTGAAATCAGCCGGACTGGCAAGGGCCTCAGTTTCACTCATCAGATGCTCGTGCGTATCAATGAGTCTGATTGCATTCACGGCGTTTCGAATTCTCTTTTCAAATCCGGGTTTGGGCAATGCACTGATGGATGATTGCGCATTTAATCCCTGTCCTAAGGATAAAATCAGGACTGAGATAATAGCAGTACGTGTTAATTGATTCATGCGTAAATAATTTGATTTTTAAAGGTCGCATGGAATACCCAGATATTCATTTTCTGTTGGTATGAAAATATTCTCGTGGGTATTTCATCAGGATAGTTTAATAGTTGAAAATGGAAAAAAAGCAAATGGTTCACGCAAAGGGCGCAAAGGTTTCGCAAAGTGCGCTAAGAAAAAACTTATTATTCAGCACTTTGCGATCTCTGCATCTTTCTTTGCGTCCTTTGCGTGAACTTTAAGATCAGCTCTTCCGCACGAAAAAGGATACCCAAAGAATGTAAAGCATGCAGCATCCGATAACAGCCAGACTTATCAGCGGACCGAACGCGGTACTTACATAACCCATTACCAGTGGGATAAAGGCGCCACCCGAAACAGCCATGATCAGCAATCCGGAGATTTCGTTGGCACGTGTAGGCATTTGGGCCAGCGCGAGGGAGAAGATAATGGGAAACATGTTTCCGATGCCAAGTCCGATGACGACAATCGAAACATAGGCGAACATGTTTACAGGGGCCAAGAAGACGCCAAGAATTCCTGCCAGGGCCACCAGTGTGGTAAGCAGCAGAAAGAGCTGGGGTTTGATCCAGTTCAGAATGATCGCACCCAGAAAACGGGAGACGGTTTCGCCGAAGAAGAACATACTGATTCCCAGTGCAGCAGCTTCCATGGTCAGACCGTATTTGGCTATCAAAATGTTAGCAATATTGGTGTTGATGGCAACTTCCGTTCCTACAATCAGGAAGATGGAGAGCGCCATAAATGCCACAAACCTGTTTTTAAGAAGTCCGAAGCAAGAGGCAAAGGAAGCCGGTTTGCGGTCGGGTTTCGACTCCACGATCGGGGTCATTGAGAGCCACAGGGCTGCCAGTAAGGAGGTGATGCCATAAACGGCGAATACCAATCTCCAGTCGCCCATATATTTGGCCATGAAAGTGGCAATGATCGGACCTGAGAAAGAGATGATGGCCTTCACAAATTGGGAAGTACTCAAATAGCTGGCAAGTTTTTTTTCGGGTGAAACATCCTGCAGTAGTGGGTTTGCAGAGACCTGGATCACCGTATTGCCGATACCAAGGAGAATAAAAGAGGCCAACATCATTCCGAAAGAGTAGTGCAGGAAAGGCAGTCCAAGTCCGAATGCCTGAATGATCATCCCGATGTTTAGCATGTTGCGTTTACCATATTTGTCCTGCAACACACCAACCGGCACCGATAGAACGAAGAACCACAGCAGCACCATCATTGGCAGAAACTGTGCGACGAAGTCGGTCAACCCAAAGTCTAGTTTTACATACCCGGTCGCCACACCGATGATGTCCACAAATCCCATCACCACGAAAGAGAGGAATACGGGAAGCAATTTTTGAAGTCCGATGTTTTTAGATGTCATGGAAGAAAGTTTATTTAGTTTGAAATGTTTTTCCAGTTTAAAATGTTTGTCAAAGTGCCGGTCCCTGAGCGAAGTCGAAGGGAAATGTTTGAAAAGTTACCGGTCCCTGAGCGTAGCCGAAGGGCCAAAGAAATGATTTTCCACTGCCAAACAAAGCAGATGATACACCGGCAAATGAAGTTCCTGAACCATAAAAGTGCGCCTTCCGGGTACGTTAACCAGGATGTCGCAATATTCTTTCATTTTTCCACCTGTTTCGCCGGTCAGACCGATCACTTTCAAGTTCATAGCTTTGGCCACCATGCAGGCGTCAAGTACATTCCGTGAATTTCCGGAGCTGCTGATACCGATAAGGATATCGTTTGGCCGACCGTAACCAATTACCTGCTGGGCGAATATCACCTCTCCGTCAATGTCGTTGGCAACAGCAGTGATCAGCGCTGTTTGGGCCGTCAGAGAGATGGCCGGTAGCCCCTGTTGCAGGTGGCTTGCCAGGTATCTTCCCCTTTTGGGATCGATGACAGCTAATTTCTCCTGTATTTCGGACGAGATAGGCCTTTTCAATTCGAAGCTTTTCATCAGCTCCCCAACAATATGGTTGGAATCCGAACAGCTTCCGCCATTGCCACAAACCAATACTTTACCTCCATTTTCATAACAGGCGATCATTTGGTTGCACGCCTCTTCGATGGCAGGCTTCACGGTAGTCAAAGATGGATATCTTTCGCAAAGCTGATCAACTAAAAACAACGTAGTAGGTGTTGTCATAATAGGTTATATTTATTCTCGTAGATCGCCACACACAACGCGGCATAATCGCCAATGGTGTCCCCAAGGGCAGCAGGCACAATTTTGCATACCTGCATCGATAGCGGAATAGCCTCCTGTTCCAAAATTCTTTCAATATGCGGGCGGAAAAGATCTTCGTTCCTGGCAAAGATACTGCCAATTACGATACACTGAGGATTAAGGACATCCACCAATATCGCCAAACCGCGGCCCAGGTATTCGCCTGAGATCCGGATGATTTCGAGGGCCGTTTCATCTCCTTTTTGGGCAGCAATGGCAACGGTTTTGGCATCCAGGTGATCGACAAGTTCGGGAGCCGGACAGAATCCTACCGGGAAGTTGTTGGCCAGTCTTTCTAGCACGATGGTTTTGGCCAGCTGGGCGATGCCGCCGCCGGAGCAAAAACCTTCGAAGGAGCCTGCTTTCCCAAATCCAACCGGTCCGGAATCTGCCAGCCGCATGTGTCC
>JAVHPO010000159.1:0-4075 GCA_036170635.1 Prolixibacteraceae bacterium
TCGCTATCGAATTGGCAGCAAGTGCAGAACCTGCATTGAAACCGAACCAGCCAAACCATAACATACTGGCTCCCAATAAAACAAATGGTATATTGGCAGGATGGAACTGTTGCTGATAATCCCTTCTTGGGCCAAGAAACATTGCACCGGCCAATGCTGCAAATCCTGCAGACATGTGAACCACGGTTCCCCCCGCGAAATCCAGGACTCCCCAATTGCGTAAAAAACCGTTTGGATGCCAGGTCCAGTGAGCCAGTGGCGCATAAATAAAAATTGAAAAGAGTGTAATGAACAGGATATAAGCGCTAAACCTCACCCTTCCGGCAAAAGAACCGGTTATCAGCGCGGGTGTAATGATGGCAAATTTCATCTGAAAAATGGCAAACAAGGCCAGAGGAATCGTTGGTGCCAAAGCAGCATTGATGTTCCCGCCAACTCCCTTGAACATAAAATAAGTAAAAGGATTTCCGATCAAACCATACTTTTCAGGACCAATGCTATCGCCGAACGCCAAACTAAATCCGACCAATACCCAAACAATACTCACAACTCCCATGGCTACAAAGCTTTGTAACATGGTAGAGATGATGTTTTTAGGTTGAATCATGCCACCATAGAAGAATGCAAGGCCAGGGGTCATGAACAAAACAAGCGCGGTGGAGGTTAGCATCCATGCTACATCCCCGGGAACGGTTTTGGGATCCAGCTCAAATGGGTTTTTTCCGGAAATGATCACTCCGAGCAATGAGAGTATCAAGATAAGGAACAGTGAGATCTGCCAGGATTTTTTCATCTGATTATAATTTTGTTTTTTAGTTGCCAGATGGAACTCCCAATAATCATCCTCCAAAGTGAAAAGGATTTTCTCATGGTCGTTTCATAATGGATAAATCTTTTGTAAGAATAACGGTTTATAATTTCTGTTTCTTTAAATTCAACGATAAATAGCATTTTTCCAAAATAGTGGGTGGTTTACATCCATTTGTAAGTATATCCAGCTATTATCTATACAAATTAATAAATTTAAGTTATTTTTGTTTAGATTGTCATTTTGAATATAAGGTCTTCAGTTGCCTCATTGGCCTTCATGACGATCAGAAAGGTACTAAAAATTTTCATTTTTATATTGTTATTATTATGACACTTAGAAACCAACTTGATGACACAGACCTCCAAATCCTGGATATTGTTACCAAAAATGCCCGTATCCCCTTCAAAGATGTCGCAGAAGCATGTGGAGTATCCAGGGCTGCTGTCCACCAGCGTGTGGCACGCATGACGGAAATGGGGGTAATCGTTGGTTCAGGCTATAATGTAGATCCGAAGAAAATTGACTTCAGAACTTGTTCCTATATAGGTCTGTTTTTGGAAAAAGGCAGTTTGTATGCTGAAGTAGCCGAGCAACTCCGCTCCATCAAAGAGATTGTGGAGTGCCACTACATTACAGGTCAATATGCCATTTTTGCCAAGATTTATGCCAGAGACAACGAACATTTGAAATCGGTTCTGAGCGACAAGATCCAAAAAATTCAGGGTATCTCCAGTACCGAAACTTTTATCTCGCTTGAAGAGACCTTCAAGAGGGAGGTTCCCATTTTTTGAACCATCATCAGTTAGCCGTCTTCAAATTTAATGATTTTGAAGAATAGAACGTTTTTTTAATATTTCTGCGAATAAACACATAAATATTTTAATCCGCAATAAAAAAATGGGGGTATTATTGAAATATTAATATTAAATTTAATTTGACCCCCTAAATATTTAATTGTTTATTAAAAATAGATAAAATATCAAATAGAAAATCCGGGCAACATCTGAAAAAGCTTCCCCAAGCTTGTTTCAGTGTTACCCGGAATATCACACACAAAATAGATGAAAGTTGTATCGGAATTTACAGATAGTTATGTGTAATTTGTGTTTTCTATAAAGTATCCAGATCCCTATGATCCTGATTTTCCCTTATAATGTTCTAATTTACTTGGCTACAAAATCTTCGAACTATTCGAAATTTTGAAGTAAAAACAAGGTAACTATCGAGCATTATTTTCAAAGTGCTTTTCGTTACCCTGTTTTCTGTAAACAAAGGCTAAGTAAATGAGTTTTTATCTAATTTATAGGGTCGTTCTTATCAGTCATAGTAGGCTTTTGAGCCGTGTTCAAATACGTCAATACCTTCTCCCAGCTCGCCTTTGGCTTCGACACGCAGACTCCATGGTTGCGGTAATTTCATGACCACCCACATCAGCAGCATGGATATGGCAAAGGTTGAAAGGGTTATGATAAGACTTCCAATTGCCTGAGCCTTGAGCACACTTGCCCCACCTCCGTAAAACAATCCTGCCACCGGTGATGAATCATCTGCCCCAATAGGTCCGGTTGCTCCATACAATCCACAAGCGAAGAGTCCGAGCGATAGGGTGCCCCAAATGCCATTCAGTCCGTGTACGGAGAAAGCTCCAACCGGGTCATCAATGCGAAGGTATTCAAGTAGATATACACCCAAAACGACAACTACACCTGCTACCAACCCGATTATTACAGATCCGAATGGTGAAACCCAATAACAGGGAGCTGTGATGGCAACCAACCCACCCAGCATGCCATTGAGTGTAAATCCAACATCAAATTTTCCTTTGGTCATGCCAAAATAGAAGGCTACGGCCATGGCACCCAGTGCGCCAGTGCAGGCTGCCAGTGTTGTATTTGTAGCTACCCGTCCTATTCCGGTAAAGTCCATACCAGAAAGTGTACTTCCAGGGTTGAAGCCGTACCATCCAAACCACAACAGGAAGGCACCAATGGTTGCCAACGGTAAGCTGTGCGGTGCCGGTAATCCCCCTTTTTCTTTGTCGTCACGCAGGAAGATACGTCCCAATCTCGGGCCCAAAACAATTGCACCAGCTAGAGAAACCACACCACCGATCGTGTGAACAACTGTCGATCCGGCAAAGTCGCGGAAAGGTTGTCCAAGTGTGGCCATGAAGTTTCCTGCGCTTCCCATAGTGGCAAGGAATCCGTCAGGTCCCCAGGCCCAGTGGCCTATAATTGGATAGATAAAACCGGTTACCCCGATGCTGTAAAGAATATCTCCACGGAATCCGGTACGTCCAATCATTGCACCTGAGGTGATGGTAGAAGCCGTGTCGGCAAATGCGAACTGGAAGATCCAGTGTGCAAGAATGGAAACGCCTGTTGCCTCGTAGGTCAGCGGTACTCCTTGAAGGAAGAACCAGTTGTAGCCAATGAAACCATTACCATGACTGAACATGAAGGCATAACCAATGGCCCAGAAGAATACACCGCAAATCGCTGTGTCCAGAGCACATTCAACCAATATATTCACAGTTTCCCTTTTTCTGGCAAAACCTGCCTCCAGCATGACAAAACCGGCCTGCATTCCAAAAACCAGTGCTGCAGCAACCAGTGTCCATATGGTATTGATGGCATTGATGGTGGCAGTTTCGTGAGGGGTATAGGTGTCTGCCGCACTTGCTGACAATCCAAGTAATCCGGGAATCATCATCATGGCCGCGATTACCATGGCTAAACCTATCATCTTGCCGGCAAAAATGGCCAGGAATAGAGTCACCTTTTCGGATCGAGTCCTACTGACCTTGGGGCCAGCTAGGGATTTTCTGTTGAAAAGCTTTCGTAATATCATCACTTTATATTTTTAGTTTTTTACTGTAAAAAGGCATTCAATTGGGTACTAATCCTTGACGAAAAGGGATTCGTCGCCATTTTCTTTGGTTCTGATCCGCCATGACTCTTCAATGGAGGAGACGAAGATTTTTCCATCTCCAATCTCTCCGGTATATGCAACCTTAAGAAGGCAGTCAACGGTTTTTCTAAGGTTCTGGTCCCTAACAACAATGGTAAGCATTCGTCGGGGAATGAAAGAGGTACTTCCATGAACGCCTCGATAGGTTCTTTGGGCGGATTTCATCTCATTTCCAACCCCTGTGGCTTCCCAGAAGGAGAAAAAATCGATGTCAATGGCATGCAGGGCATCTTTTACTACCTCGAACTTGGAGGTTCTTATAATGGCTTCAATTTTTTTCATTTCAATTTTTTT
>JAVHPO010000160.1:0-18672 GCA_036170635.1 Prolixibacteraceae bacterium
ATATTCCGAAAAAGAGTTGGAAGATGCTATTCTTATCAATTTACAATCCTTCATCAAGGAAATAGGAAGTGATTTTGCCTTCCTCGACCGACAAAAACGGATTACCATTGATGCAACCGATTATTTTATCGACCTGCTTTTTTATCACCGCGGCTTGAAACGGTTGGTGGCAATCGATTTGAAGTTAGGAAAATTTAAACCAGAACACGAAGGGCAAATGCTGCTCTATCTAAGGTATTTAAATAAAAATGAACGCAAAGAGGGCGAAGAATCTCCTATCGGATTAATACTTTGCAGCGAAGGAAACACCGAGCATATTGAATACCTGATGCTCGAGGATAGTAACATTAAGGTAGCACAATACTACACACAACTACCCGATAAAAACCTTTTGAGTGAGAAGTTGCATCGGGCAATTGAAATTGCAAAGGAGCATTTTAACAATTAATTATCAATGATTGACCAATATAATATCGTAGCCGAAAACCCCGAAAGCACGGTAGTATCCGAGTACCAACCGCCCATTCGTCGCGAAGCCAATTACCAGTCGGAAACTGACTTGGAAAAGGCATTTATCGAACTACTACAAACACAAGCATACGAATATCTGCCCATTACTACCGAACAGGAATTGATTGCCAACCTGCGTCGTCAATTGGAAATGCTGAACGATTACCAATTCTCCAATGCAGAATGGGAACAATTTTTCAAAAGCAAAATCGCCAATCAAAACAACGGGATTGAGGAAAAAACAACCATTATCCAGGAGGACCATATACAACTCTTGTCCCGAGACAATGGTACGGTAAAAAATATCTACCTTATTGATAAAGCTAATATCCACAACAACCGCCTGCAGGTAATTAACCAATATGTGGTTGATAATGGACAACGCGCAAACCGCTATGATGTTACCATGCTGGTAAACGGTTTACCGCTTGTGCACCTTGAGATCAAAAAACGCGGAGTGGATATTAAAGAAGCATTTAATCAAATCAACCGCTACAACCGCGAATCGTTTTGGGCTGGTTGCGGACTGTTTGAATATGTGCAACTTTTTGTGATTTCAAACGGCACATACACAAAATACTATAGTAACACCACAAGGTTTACGCACATCAAAGAATTGGGCAACAGCGTTGTTCGTAAAGGCAAACGCACAAGCAACAGTTATGAATTTACCTCATGGTGGGCAGATGGCAACAACCGTCCGATTGTAGATTTGATGGATTTTGGCCGAACATTTTTCGCCAAACACACACTACTCAACTTATTGACAAAGTATTGCGTCTATACTTCCGACAAATTGCTGCTGGCAATGCGCCCTTACCAAATTGTGGCTACCGAGCGCATCCTGGGACAGATTAATGTTTCGAACAATTATAAAACATTTGGAACGATCAAAGGCGGTGGCTATATCTGGCATACCACCGGAAGCGGAAAAACACTCACTTCATTTAAAACGGCTCTTTTAGCTAGCAAACTACCTTTTATTGACAAAGTGTTGTTTGTGGTGGACCGCAAAGACCTCGATTATCAGACCATGAAAGAGTATGATAAGTTCGAGAAAGGAGCGGCAAATAGCAATACAAATACCGCCATTCTCAAGAAACAACTTGAAAACCCTAAAGCAAGCATTATCATAACCACCATTCAGAAACTGACGGTTCTGATTAAACAACAAAGAAATCACTCTGCTTTCAATCAACATATCGTTATCATTTTTGATGAGTGCCACCGCTCACAGTTTGGCGATATGCATACGGCAATTACGAAAACATTCAAAAAATATCACCTCTTTGGCTTTACGGGCACACCCATTTTCGCCGTCAATTCAAGCAGCAGCAGCCGGGCCGATTTGAGAACTACAGAACAGGCTTTTGGCGCTAAGTTGCACACATATACCATTGTGGATGCTATCACCGATAAAAATGTGCTGCCGTTCCGCATTGATTATATAAGTACCATGCGTGAGCAGGAAAACATACAGGATGAAAAAGTGTGGAACATCGACAGGGAAAAAGCATTGGCAGCGCCGGAGCGAATCAGTAATATCGTGAATTATATCCGCGAGCATTTTGACCAAAAAACAAAACGCAACAGTTTTTATCAGTTGAAGGACCGGCGATTGGCTGGGTTTAATTCCATTTTTGCGGTTACGTCTATTGATGTGGCTAAAAAGTATTACGCCGAGTTTCAGAAACAAATGTCCGGTTTGCCAAGCGATAAACAGCTGAAAATAGCAACAATTTATAGTTTTGGCGTCAATGAAAACGATCCGGAAATAGATGGAATTATCGAAGATGAGAACCTTGAAGATACCAGTAGACTGGATCAAAGTTCACGGGATTTCCTGGACGCAGCCATAAAAGATTACAACAAGATATTCAAGACCAATTTCGATACTTCGAGCGACAAGTTTCAGAATTACTATAAAGATGTTTCACAGAGGGTAAAGGACCGCGAAATAGACTTGCTTATCGTGGTCAATATGTTTTTGACAGGGTTTGATGCAACTACCCTGAACACGCTTTGGGTGGATAAAAACCTACGTTTGCACGGGCTATTGCAAGCCTTTTCACGCACCAACCGGATCCTCAATTCTGTCAAAACCTTTGGCAATATCATTTGCTTCCGCAATTTGGAAAAAGCTACCAATGAGAGTATTGCGCTCTTCGGAGACAAGGAAGCCGGAGGCGTTGTTTTACTGAAAACCTACGATGAATACTACAACGGTTATAAAAATGGCGACAAAGTTATCCGCGGATACGCTAATTTGGTGGGTGAATTGCTGGAAAAATTTCAAGTTGGAGAGCAGATTCTTGGAGAACAGAACCAAAAAGATTTTATCAAGTTGTATGGTGCGATCCTGAAGGTGAAGAATATCCTAACTACTTTCGATGAGTTTGCAGGTCACGAAATATTGACCGAGCGTGATGTACAGGATTACCACAGCATGTATATCAACCTTTACAATGATTTCAGGGGCAAGAACACGGGCGACAACGAAAATGTGAACGATGACATCGTCTTTGAGATGGAGCTTATCAAACAGGTGGAAATCAACATAGACTATATTCTGGATTTAATCCGCAAATATCACCAAGGGCATTTAAAGGACAAGGAAATAATAATAAGTATAGGTAAAGCTATCGGTTCCAGCGTGGAGCTGCGCAACAAAAAAGAACTTATCGAACAATTTATCAACTCTTTAACACCGGAGACCAACGTTGACGATGATTGGCACACTTTTGTTGATGCTAAAAAACTGGAAGAATTAGAAAGCATAATAACAGAAGAAAATCTGGACAAAGACGAGACTTACAAATTCATCAACAACGCTTTTCGCGATGGTTTTGTGCAAAATACAGGTACTTCAATCTCAAAAGTATTGCCTCCGGTGTCTCGCTTTTCCCCTACTGGTGAACGCACAAAGAAACGGGATACAGTCCTTGAAAAATTGGGTGCATTTTTCAATAAGTTCTGGGATATATCGGGTGGCAGATTTTTAAAAAATTAGTTTGGTAGGTATTCAGATGGTGATTTCCCGAAATGTTTACTAAAAACCGTACTGAAATATCCCAAACTGGCAAAACCGCAGAGTTCGCTTACTTCTGTTACTGTGTAGTTTTTTGACTGTAACAATACCACAGCGTGATTGAGCCGGATGGTTTTAATAAAATCGGTTGGCGATTGATCGGTAAGTGACTTAATTTTTTTATAAAGCAGTGATGAACTGACATTCATTGCCGAAGCAAATTCTTCCTTGTCGAATTCTGTATTGGGAATGTTGGCTTTGGCAACCTCCAGCATTTTCTTTACAAATTTATCGTTGAGTTCATTTGTCAGTATAGGTTCGTTTGAATCGCCTTTTATAAGCTTCAATGCTTTATCCCTTACAACTTCCCGATTGCGAATAATCGACTTGATTCGTTGAATCAAAAGGTTCATGTCGAAAGGTTTCGTCAGATAATCGTCTGCACCAAGTCCCAAACCATGCAGCTGATCTGTCTTTTCAGAAAGGGCTGTTAGCAAAACAATGGGGATGTGTGAGGTTTCGTAAGTTGATTTCATGATTTTACACAATTCAAAACCGTCCATATTTGGCATCATGATGTCAGACACAACCAAATCAGGGATTTGTTTCGAAATGAACTCCCAGGCTTTCTTTCCATCAACGGCTGTAAACACCTTAAAATCATTACTGAGAATAGCCTTCATAAAATTCAAAAGATCATCATTGTCCTCCGCAATCAACACTTTCATCTCTTTTGAAGTCTGAATTTCAGTTTCAGATTCTGTTTGCTGAGATACGTCCACTACATGGCTGGAAGCTGTTGGTATATCGGAAGGTACATTTGTTGCTGATGGCTTCACCGATATCGATTTAAACGGTATTACTATCTGAAATGTTGATCCGACATTTTCCTGACTGCTGCAACTGATGTTACCGCCATGCATGGCTACATAATTTTTAACCAATAAAAGCCCAATGCCTGAACCAACAACTTTTGAATTGATCGCATTGTCGCCTCTGTAAAACTCTTTAAACAACTGCCGCTTTGCCTTTTTGCTGATGCCAATTCCATTGTCTTTCACCTGAAGCATCCATTTTTTACCATCGCACCTGAGATCAATCCGGATTTGACTATTGTTGTGCGAATATTTAATGGCATTTGAAATCAGGTTATCAATGATTTTTTCCATTTTCGACTCATCTACGGCCGTCATATAACGCTCACGATCAGCTACAAATTTGAGTTCGATGTTTTTGTTTTTCGCGTAAGAAGCCAACATGACCCTGCGGCTTGAGACAAGTTTTACCATATCCGTCATTGACAGCAACAGATGTTCCTTGCCAATATCTACCTTCTGGAAATCCATCAATTGGGTTACTGCCAAGGTAAGATGCCTTGCCTGTTCAATGGCCAGGTTTAAATAATACTTTCCGGATTCGGTCAGCCCTTTTTCTTTGCTTAATTCCTCGACAGGAGCTTTGATCAGGGTCAGCGAAGTTCGGATATCATGTGCCGTATTGGTAAAGAACCTCACCTTTTCTTCGGTATGCTCCTGTTTCAACCGGTTAATGTAGTACAGCAAATAAAGAAAGATGATTCCGGACATAACCATGATAACGAGCGCCCAGAACCATCCTGTTCTCCAAAATGGAGGAATTGAATTTATTTTGATGGACCGTTCGGCCAATACATTGCTCAAAGAACTGTCGAAAAGTCTCACTTTTAAAATGAAATGCCCGCTTGGAATGTTGGTATAGGTAATGATATTGTTTCCTGTAGGCTGGCTCCACTGCTGGTCAAATCCCTCCATTTGCCAGGAAAATTTTGATCCGGGTGTCTGACCAAGTGAAAGCAATTCGAGGCTAATCGTATTTTGAAAATATTTGAGATTAATTTCCTGTAAGCTGTCTATGGGAGTTTTCAGATCGAACGAGGGAATATCCCTGATTGAACGACCCGCAACAGCCAGATCCTGAAAAAAAATCTTCCCTTTTGTCGAAGACTCATCAACCAGATTTGGAGCAATAATTACCGCTCCATTATTGGTCCCCCAGGCTAACTGACCATTTTTTAAGATAGCATGCGAACAATTATTAAACGATGTCCTTGAAAGTGAGTATATTGAAGAATATGTAAGCGCATTTTTATTCTTTGGATCAAACCTGCACAATCCATTCTCTGTTCCCAGCCACAAATAATCATTCGCAAAGATGATGCTATTGATAAAATTCGAGGGCAATCCCGTCTGGGCTGTAAATTTTTCAGTTTCGCCACTCTTGTAATTATATCTGATTAATCCATCCCCGGAAGTACAAATCCAAACAGCATCTCCCATTACCAGAACATCACGAACCAACAATCCCTCAATTAATCTTCTTATCTCTCCAGTTTGTTTGTTTAATTGCGTCAAGCCATAACTACATCCCAAAAGAATCAGGCTATCAGGCAACTCCGCAAAGCATCCAATTGGTTCATTGGAATAAGCCCTGAATTTATTTTCCCCCGACAAATAACAAACCACAGAACCACTACCTCCTCCTAACCAAATATCCCCGCTACTATCCTTATAAATATTAAAAATAAAATCATTAAGCAACGGGGAGCCCACTCCATTTTTACTATAATGGGCCAGCTCTTTCCCGGTTCTTCCCTCAAGTACATATACTCCTGAAGAATAAGTACCTGCCCATATTCTTCCCTCATTATCTTCACAAAGTGAGAGAAATACCTGGGCCTGCGTCTCCTTATCATTATAGAGACTACTCCATTTATTCGTTGTCAAATCCCAACTACTGATTCCATTATTTGTTGCAAACCAAAGTTTTCCCCTATGATCTTCAATTATACTATTTACATCATTATTTATCAATGAATTGGTATTATTGGAGAGATGAACGATTTGGTTCACCAAAGGAGAAGCCTGATCGAAAAACGACAGCCCCCCGCTATAAGTGCACACCCAAACCCTGTTGTTATTGTCACAAAACAGGTCATATACCCCATTTCCCCTCAATGAAGACGGGTTATCTAGACTTTCTTTATAAATATTCAGTACCTTTTGATTTCTCCTATCCAGTTCCCAAATACCCTGACCATCAAATCCAATTAAACAGGTAGAATCACTATTCTCTTCAATAGCCAGGATTGGCTGTTTGGGCAAAACTGAATTTAGTTGATTCGAACAAATTCCATTTCTGAAATTGTAAAAAAACAATCCTTCAGACACAGTTCCAAGCCAAAGTTTGTTCTGGTCCTTGTCGAAATAAAGCGTGAAAAAATCAAAAGAGTTCAGATTTCTATTTTCATAAATTCGCTTCTTTCCCAAAGAATTGATATCAAAAAGCCAAATCCCATCCTGCTTTGCAACAATTATAGTATTCGAATCATACCAATTTACCGCGTATCTGTTCGATGAAAATCCAAAGGCCTGGGAAAGTTTTCCAGACTGGTATTTGTACAGACCCAAAGAGGTTGCGATCCAACAATTACCTGGTTCATCAATGAGCAGATCAAACAAAATAATATTAATGTCATTTATATTTTTTCTAAGGTTCAATATCAGTTCAAACTTGTCGTATACTGGATTATAGCAAAAGACTTGTCCGTTGTTGGTATAGGCAAAAAGTTTGAGGTTCTTGTAGATCAGCCTTACTCTGATTACGTCTGTCGATTCATATGGAAGCCTATAAATGTGATAATTCTCTTTTGATAGTCTTAGAATACCTGTTTTCGAAGAGGCCCAAACAAATCCATCATCATCCTTGCACACGGAATTTGTTTCTCGCATCGAAATTCCAAACAAAGAGTTGACGCTGTAAAATTTTACGGCCAAACCATTTAGCGCAAACAGAAGAACGAGAAAAAGAATCGCTACCAGCCTGTATTTCAGAGTTATCAATTTTTTCAAATCAAGTCCCATCTAATTTTAAACCTTATCAATAAATTACAACATTGCATCATTTTAAACAGTTAAAATTATCATTTTTTTAGACTAAACTTTGCCTGTCATCCCGGGAAAGCTAGCACCAGTTATGAAGAGTGGAGATTTAAGATTGACGCGACCAAAAATTGATGTAAATCTTGTGTGAAACCTGTAATACTTTAAGAAAATATCTGACAGAGTTGATTTTAATGAGTGATCTAGGAATTCTTGAGACAAAAATTGTAAATTGTCGAAAATTCTGCCTTTAGCCGGAAAAACGATGAGACGTACCCTCGCGATAATACTATTCGTTCTTGTGATCCTTCCCGGGCAACATCTTCGGTCGCAAACCCCTTTCAAACGCGGTGTAAATTTGACAGGCTGGTTCCAAACTTCAGGGACCAAACAGATACAATTTACCAAATACACCAAAAAAGATTTTGAAAACATAAAGAGTCTTGGCTGCGATGTGATCCGTCTCCCCATCAACCTGTTTTATATGACGGATGGAAAGCCGGATTATACAATCGATCCGCTATTTTATGACTTTCTTGATCAGGCAATTGATTGGGCCGAAGCGTTGAACATCTATCTCATGCTCGACAACCACACCAGTGATGATCTGGCTAGTAAAAACCCCGATCTGGAGACCATTCTGGCCAAAGTCTGGAAACAAATGGCCGGTCGTTACAAGAACCGTTCCGGTTATCTTCTGTATGAAATAATGAACGAGCCAAACGGAATAACAACAGCTCTCTGGGGGAAAATACAACAAACGGCCATCGATGCCATCCGGAGTATGGATGCCAAACATACCATAGTAGTAGGCCCTTCAGGTTTCAATACCTACAACGAATTAAGCCAGTTGCCTTATTATACCGATACTAACCTGCTCTATACATTTCATTTCTACGATCCCTTCTTGTTTACCCATCAGGGAGCCACCTGGGTTACACCCTCCATGGCCCCACTGGCCAATGTCCCGTTTCCATACGGGGCCGGGCAGATGCCTGCCTTACCCGCTGAACTGATAGGCTCATGGATAAATAGTGCATACAACAACTACCAGCAAGATGGCAATGTCGCCAAAATCAAACAGTTGATTGATGTGGCTTTTACTTTTAAAAACAACAGAAAAGTGCCGGTTTTCTGTGGCGAATTCGGGGTTTATATGAAAAATAGCAACGATGCATTCCGGGTATCCTGGTACAATGAGGTACGAAAATATCTGGAGGAGAAGGCCATTCCCTGGACCATTTGGGATTACCAGGGTGGATTTGGGCTTTTTCAAAACGGAACGGATGCACTGTTTGACTACAATCTGAACATTCCGATGGTCAAAGCGCTTGGTTTGAATGCCCCGGCCCAGAAGATTTTAGTGATTAGACCGGATTCGGTGGGGTTTCCGGTTTATACGGATTATATCAGTGAGAAAATATTCGAATCAAGCAATGCCGGTGGTGGAACCATCGACTACTATTCTACCACTGAACCCAACAACGGGAAATATTGTATTTACTGGACAGGTTCGGCACAATATGGTTACATTGGTTTTGATTTCATCCCCAACAAAGACTTGTCGGGGTTAGTCGCGAACAATTATGCCGTCAGCTTCCTGGTAAGGGGAAACACACCCGGCACCAAATTTGACATCCGGTTCGTGGACACCAAAACAGCCGATCCCAAGGATCATCCCTGGCGGATGGGTTATGCCATTGATGAGACAACAACTCCATGGGACGGGAAATGGCACAAAATATATATTCCGCTCAAAAATTTTAAGGAACAGGGGGCCTGGGACAATGGTTGGTTTAACTCCATTGGCGCTTATGACTGGAAGGCAACAGATAATTTTCTCATTGTTTCAGAACAGGGTGATTTGAAAGGAAGGGCGTTGTGGTTTGACAACATTTGTCTTACGAACATGGATACCTTGAAAGTATACAATTCTACCATTACCAGCGTTCCGGTCAAAGCGCAGACAGACAACCGGATTGCTGTGAATGTTTACCCCAATCCGGCAAGAAATTATGTTACGATTGAATACAAAATTAATTTCGCCGAAGATGTCAGCATTGACATTTTTGATATGAACGGTCAAAAGTTGAAATCGCTGCTGCATAGCCGGCAATCACCGGGAAAATATGCCATAACATGGAATCCACATGAAATCAGGGGTATAAACAAAGGAAGCGGAATATATCTGTGCAGGATCTCCTTATCCGGAAAAATTTTCACCAGAAAGATATCATTCATTTAATCCCCCGCTGTTGGAAGAACCATGGCCAATGCGCCAATCCAAGTGAAATTTATTCCAAATATAAAGTAGGGTAAAACTCCTTTCATACGGTAATAGGTTAACAACAAATTATTATCAGATGAACGACATATCCGTCATAATAGTCAACTACAAAGGGGGAGAGAGTCTTACAAGATGCCTTCAATCGCTTCAAAATATTCAGGATAATCGCTTTACTTTTGAAGTCATTGTCGTTGATAACCAGTCGAATGATGGCAAAAAAGCCGAATATATCAGATTGTTTCCTCAGTTTATTTTTGTTTCCAACACGGGAAACAATGGATTCGCCAATGGATGTAACCTCGGTGCTTCCTACAGCAAAGGAACTAATTTGTTGTTTCTGAATCCGGATACCAAGGTTAACCCTGATGCGCTCTTCGATATGCTGGAAGAGGTTCGGGTCAGACCTGATTATTCCATTGTATCATGCCGTCAGATCAGGGAAAACGGTAAAGCCGACAAGCCCTATGGACAATTTTTAACCCTTTTTTCCTTAACGGGATGGTTGCGTGCAATCAGGAAGGTATTTGCCGGGAGCAATGAGAAATCTATCGGGCAGACCAAGCATTATATCTATCCCGACTGGGTATCAGGTTCTGTAGTCATGATCCGAAAGGATAGTTTCTTCAGACTTGGCAAATGGGATGAAGATTTCTGGATGTATTACGAAGATGTGGATTTGTGCCGCCGGGCCAAACTCAGGCATGGAGAAGTCGTTACGCTGAAAAACGCGGAAGTCGGGCATTTGCACGGGGCATCCTCGCGCTTAAACAAGGAGATTACCGTGATGACCAAAACAGAGGTTAATATTTCCCGACATGTATATATCGCGAAACATGAGATGAAGGAACATGCTTTTTATATGCATCTGGTTCTGATAATTAACAACCTTGTGTTGGGATTATTTCCTGCCTTAATTGGAATGATTTTCTTCTTTTTCAAACGATGCAATATTTGTACACTAATTTACATTAAACTGGTAGGTTATTACCTCAATGTGATTAGGTTAGGAATTTGGATTAGCCCCAGATCAACAAACTATGTGCCATGGGAGCAAATCGCTGAACAACGTAATGCATATTCGGAATAATAAGGGGCTCATCACATGGCGTAGTAAGTGATTTTTAACTTTGTTTTTCGATATGCGATTTGTTCAATCTCTAAAGAGCTTCGATAGTGCACTATCCGGCATCAGAGGTTGAAGAGTGTAGAGGCCGGGTTTTGAGAGTAAAAAACCTTTTTGTAGTTTAGGGCTTCCAAGAAATAGAGGAAAAATTGACACACGAAGAGTTTAAAAATATATTTGAAACGCATTTTAACGACGTTCGTAACTATATTTACTATCGATCGGGCAATAAAGAGCAGGCAATTGAAGTAGCTCAGGAGACCTTTGTGACTTTGTGGGAGAAGAAAAAGCAAATTGAAAATTTAAACATCAAAGCTTTATTGTATAAAATTGCTGGTGATATTTTTATTAACCAACACAGACAACGGAAAGTCCAGATGAAATTCAAGGCTAAAGCTGTAGATGAAACATTTGGGGAAAGTCCGGATGAATTGGTCAGTTTCAAAGAGTTGAGCAGAAACTATGAACTCGCTCTTGAAAAACTGCCTGAAAAGCAGAGAACAGTTTTTCTGATGAGCAGAATGGATGGTTTGAAATATAATGAAATTGCTGATAATCTTGGCTTGTCAGTAAAGGCAGTTGAAAAAAGGATGAAGAATGCCTTGGACTTTATAAAGGAAGCAATAGGCTACCAACAATGAGCAAAGAGATAAAAACTAAAATTAGCGAAAAAGAGCATATCGGCCTCTTTCCTGAAATTGATCTGGATTTCCCGGTTTCAAAGGAGGAAGTATGGAATAATCTGATGATCCGGATGGATCGGCCAAAAAAATCAGGTCGCATAATATCCGGGGGTTTATCATTCAGATTTGCTTTGGCTGCTTCCTTGTTATTACTTGTGGGCATAACCTCTTTTTTCAGACTCTATACCAAAACAGTTGAATCCAAGGCAGGAGAGCATCTAACCTTTACATTACCTGATGATTCATATGTGGAATTAAATGCAGGATCGTCCTTGTGGTATCATCCTTATTGGTTCAATCTATCCAGAAATGTCAACCTTGACGGAGAGGCCTTTTTTAAGGTGACGCATGGCAGCCAGTTTAAAGTACATTCAAATCTGGGTGAAACTATAGTTCTGGGCACCAGTTTTAATATATTTTCAAGGCTTAACGAATACAATGTCACCTGTTTTACAGGAAAAGTACGAGTCGTATCTTCCGGAAAGAAAGAAATAATTTTCTTAAATCCAAATGAACAGGCCTATATCAGCAATGCGGGCGATCTTCGTTTGGCAAAGGATGTCAAGGCTTCTTCGGTAATTTCATGGCGCGACAATAAATTCTTTTTCACAGGAGCATCCGTCATCTCAGTAATTCATGTAATTGAACGTCAATACAATATAAATATTCAATACAAAGCAGACTCCAGTTTGACCTATAGCGGAAATTTTTCAAAAACGTTGTCTGAAAAAGAGGTATTAGATTTGGTTTGTACCTCCTTAGGCCTTACTTTTGAAAGCAGTTCAAAAACTGAATTCCGGGTTAATTAATATTCAAAAGTCTGATGCGGTCTGGCTTCTTCTCCGCCATTTTTTTAATACTGTTATCTGCTTCCTCTTTATCTGCCCAGAAAATAGGGATATATGCAAATAACGATCCTCTCAACAAAATACTGTTGGAACTCAGGGATCAATATCATCTTGAATTTTCTTTTAATGATCAACTTCTATCACAATTCAAACTTACGGTAAACCGGATGTTTGACTCACCGGAAGACGCAATATTGTCATTGATTAAAGGCCTTCCTTTGACCTTAGCCAAAAGGCGGGAAGTATTCATGATCCTTCCTGAAAAAAAGGAGATACAAACTAAAAACTATCTTCTATCCGGTACTATTTCAGAAGCCAGAACGGATGAGCCCCTCTCTTTTTCACAACTGGTAATCGACGATCGCGTACTGATGTCTGATATTAAAGGCAGCTTTTCATATGTTGCAAAAAAAGACTCTTCCTTTCGGGTAAAAGTTGTCCATCTCGGATATTATATTCTGGATACAGTACTTGTTGCCGGAATAAATCACCATTTAAAGTTGCTTCCTTCCATTATTGGCCTGCGCGAAATCGTTATCTGGGAAAAATCTCCGGACAGAACAACACAAGTTGGGAATGCAGCAGGCTCAATTCGACTCAATCACCAAATATCCAGATATTTGCCCGGGAATAATGATAATTCGATTTTTACATTGCTGCGATTGATGCCCGGCATTTTGGCATCGAGCGAACAATCTAACGGATTAATTATCTGGGGTTCCTATGAAGGACAGAGTCAGATAATGTTGGATGGATTTAATATCTGGGGATTGAAAAGTTTCAATGACGATATCGATGCTGTAAATCCGCTTATAGCCAAAGATGTGGAGGTTTTTAAAGGCGGCTTTGATGCGGCACTTGGCGATCGGGTTGGAGGTATTGTTCGCATCAATGGTAAAACTGCCAACATGAAAAAACCATCCATCAATCTTAATATCAATAATGTAACTGCAAACGGAATGGTTGAGCTGCCATTGTGGAAAAACAGTTCACTACTTCTATCGTTCAGACAAACTTATTATAATCTATACAACAATAAGAAGGTAATTCCACACAATGTTCAGAATTATTTGGCAAGTAAACCATCGATTGATTATACAGTATTTCCTGATTATAATTATCGGGATGCCAACATGAAATTTACAACAACCAACGATAAAGGCGATCTCTTTTATATCAGCAGTATGGCAGGAGATGATCGTTTTAAATACACAATTGATCAACGCTCGGGCGTAAACGCTCTTTTCAAAACCAGTGCTGAAAAAAATGACCAATATGGACTCTCCAGCTTCTACGGACATAGATGGAAGAATGGAAATACAACAAATTTAACCACAACATACTCCTCATTGAATACTGAGATAGGTGATGTTTTAGAGTTAGAAAAACCGGATGGTAGTTCTGTTCCCAAACATGATTATTCGACCAGAAACAAGATATCTGAAATTAATGGCCGGATTGACAACAATATCAAATTGTCACAATCACACATACTTGAATCTGGACTTGGGTTTGCAGTTAATGATGTCAGTCTCACTGCAGATTCATCGGGCTTTCGTCAGACAAATATTCAAATTAAGACAGCAAGAATAAACGGATATGCCCAGGATCATTTGACATTGTCTGGTCAGATAGATTTAAAGCTTGGTTTGCGTGCAGATCTGCCGTTTAATTTGGTTAAGTTATATGTGCAGCCGAGAATTTCAGCAAGTTTTAAACTTTCGGACAATGTTAAACTTAATGCAGATTGGGGTATATATAACCAGTTTATTTCAAAAAGTTCGGTTTTGGATGAGACCGGCAATTATAAGTATATCTGGACTGCCTGCGATAATGAAAATGTACCTGTCCTGAAGTCAATACATTGGATTTTAGGTTCAACTTACAACAAAAATGATCTTACATTTAGCATAGAGGCTTATTACAAACAAACAGACGGATTGACACGTTTTATCAAAAAAAGTCAAAAATATAAAAATCTGATATACAAAGGAGATGGAAGGGACTATGGTATGGATTTCTTTTTGAGAAAAGATTATAGGGGCCATTCAGCCTGGATATCCTATACTTTGAGCAAGTCGGAAGAGAGATTTCCATATTTCCCAATGGGAGCATACCGACCCTCACCGATGGATCAGCGACATGAAGTGAAAACAGCTGTAATTGTCAACCTTAGGCCCGTCTTTCTTTCTGCCAACTATGTATTTGGTTCCGGATTTTTGTTTAACAATGGAACTTATGCCAAACCAATTTATATTTCACCCAAGTACAATCGTTTGGATGTGGCTGTAAATGTCAGATTCAATATTGGAAAGATTGCAGGCGAGACAGGGGTATCAATTCTAAATGTCTTGAATACAAAGAATATCAGGTACTCTAATTTTGAAAAGGTGCCAGTCGATCAGACAATATCAGTCAATGTATATCAAGAGGCAGTTCCTTTAAGTCCGAGAGTGAATTTGAGGTTAGTCCTGTAATATGGCGTCTTCCTGGCGTAAAACAAAAAACACCAACACATTGTTCCGTAAATGTCTGCGATTGTTTGACATGAGCGATAAACAAACTCCTGAAATTGCCCTTATGATGAGCTTTATTAACTTTATTGTAAAATATACGTATAAAAAGTAAATTTTAACCTTTAAATCTGTTACTTATGGCTTATCCTTTCATCAATGTATGGGCCGTGCTGGTAGGCACGCTTGCCTTTTGGGTGCTGGGCGCCCTATGGTATAGTCCGGTTTTGTTCGGAAAAATCTGGCAAAAAGAAGTTGAATTCAAAGAAGAGGGAATTAAGAAAGCGAACATGGCCATGGTATTTGGCCTGAGTTTTCTTTTAATGCTTTTCATGGTATGGGCATTGAATTTCGTTATCAATTCTCACAAGCCTGAGGAAGTCAGCATGTTAAAGGGATTGCAATATGGTACTTTTACCGGTTTCTTCTTCTCTATGATGACAATGGGAGTCAATTATCTTTACCAGCGCAGGTCAATAACCTTATGGCTTATTGATGGATTTTACATGGTTATCGGGTTGGGAATTGCCGGCATGATACTGGGAGCCTGGAGATAGTTCGAGGGAGGTCTAACCTAATTTGAGTTTCCAATGGTTAACACTGGTTGTCATTTGTCCGATATTTTGTCCAGTTCGCGTTCAATGCGGTGGACCAGGTAGAACGGAAGGTTGAGCAAGGTGAATTCAGTTCCGGCGATGGTTTTTGCTTTTTCGACCGAATAGGGACCTTGCCATACACGTACTGCCAGATGGTGTGGCGCCACATCCATAAACTGATGCAACGAACGCAGCTTTCCAATACTACCCGATTTTACTTCGATTGGTATAATCTTTCCATTGTAAGGAAGAATGTAGTCCACCTCTGCACTGGAATCGGTTTTTTCACGTACCCAAAAATGGAGGTCGTTGCTGATGGAGAAATTGGAAGCCAATAGTTCCTGTCCAACATCGAAAAATGTAATAGAATGCGGGTTGTTTTTACAATATATTGTATCAAATTGAGGGATATTTTAATTGGTATCTGTATTAAATTGAGGGATAAATACACATGTGTCTCATTTATTGACAATTATAGTATTGTGTATTTACTTCCACATTAAGTCCGAAAATAACTATCATTCACAATTTTTTAATTTTCAATCCGTTTGCATTTAGACGAATTCCCTGCAAATTTTCCCCCTGCTCCCGCGCGATTGCATCGCGTGGTTGAATGAAGATTAATTCATATTTTTTCAATCAACTGTTTTTTCATAGCTGCTCTGCACATTATGCCGGGGAGAAAGGTATATTGGCCGATGACATCGTAATTTGGCAAGGCTGAATGCCACGCGATGCAATCGCGCGGGAGCAGGGGTCAATAACCAGCAAGCAAGGAAATAATTTTCTCTTTCAATGGTTGAAGTTCTGTTTCAATGGTCGCCCAGATTATCTCGTCTTTGATCTGATAATAGCCGTGGACAAGAATATGACGCATCCCAATCATATCTTCCCACTCAATTGATGGATGATTAACCTTAAATTCCTTGGTTAACAAATAAGCTGCCTCTCCAACAATCTCAATATTTTTTATAATGGCAAAGCGAAGCATTTTATCGCTTCTATAAACATCAAACGATTTTCCATTGGTAAATTCGAAAATATTGTCAATGGCCTCAATCATATGATTAAGCCTTTCTTTATCCCTGGGCTTTTCTCTCATAGATTAAAATTTTATCCATTTCCGCACTACTAACTGCAAATGGTTTCAATTGTCCTTCTTCAACTAAATCAACCCTTTTCCCAGTCAATTTTCGTAAGTCATTGATTATATGGACATATTTCATCAAGGTAACTTTTGAATCAGAACTAAAGTTGACCAATATATCCAGGTCACTACTCCTGCTTTCTTCTGAACGGGCATAAGATCCAAATATCCAAGCCTTTTCAACTGGTTGGCTTGCAAAATATTGAGTTAGTTTATTTACGATCGTTCTGTTCATATGGTCTCTTTTTTACAAAATTAACAAAATCAAACTATAATGTCTGATTCCGTCTCAATAATGTATTCATCAAGAAATTGTAACTGATCAAGTGATTTGTCAGTCTGTTCAAATTTAAAAGAATCTGAATATGAGCCTGCTCCATGATGATCAATTGGAATAATCGACCAATGCTAAATTCCAATCAGAAAAGGGTGGTCAATTTATTTGGCGAGTTCAAAAGTAACCAAGAAGCTTTTAGTTCTTCAATTGCGACAGGTCTTCAATGACCAGAACACCTGTGCTTTTTAAGCGTTCGTGGGACTGATGCCCATTGGAAACCAAGATACAGGAGCAACCTAATTCCGATGCAACCTCAAAATCGTGAATAGTATCTCCGATCAGCAAAAGTTCCTTAGGATCAAGATTTAGGTCTCTTATCAACAGACCTCCTATATCCAGTTTTGAGTTTGCGTAATGGTCGTCAAGTCCCGATACCATTTCAAAAAAATGGCTAATCTGAAAATATTCGAGACAATGATCCAGCGTTTCTTGCTTCATTGCCGATAATATGAATTGGCGGATTCCGCAATTCTTGAAATAGTTCAATACTTCAATCGTATTTTCATGAAGGGAACAATACCGGACCATATGATTGTATCGGTCAATAAACTCCAGGGCAGGAATTTCAAAAGGTTCTTTATCGAAATCAAATCCAATTGTTTGATAGTAATCTATTACGGGGAATGTGAATACATTTTTATATTGACCAATTGACAAAACGGGTAGTCCCCGTTTACAGAGCATATTATTCATGGATTCAACTGCCAGTTGGGTGTCATTTAATAAAGTGCCGTTCCAATCCCAGATAATACCTTTAATTTGATTGATCGATTTTATTTCCATATCTCTTACTTTCTGTGTACAAATATGAGTCTGTTCTGTCTTCCTTATAAGTGTTTGATTCTGAGGGTGGGCCAAGCAGGGCATGATCCTGCGTATCAATCAGTAGGCTAGTCCAAACTGCCAGAGTGGAATCGTGTTCAGATATCCCTGTTCAATATCATCCTTTACAATATAGGCTTTATCGATGCCCTGGATTTGCTTCAGACCTTTGTTCTTTCCTCCCACTTCGAAGGTGAAATCATCAATCAGAAAATCAGCAACCGGGGATGCTACCACATCATACTTTACCCTTAGTTGATTCAGAAAAAATGATTCTCTTATGTTTCCTCTATTTGAGTTGTCGCTGGCAAGCGTGTAAATTAAATTGGTATTGTCAAGATAAATTTTGTCAACCTTACCCAAACCCTTTATTCCTCCGGTAGCATCCCGAAGTTGTGTTATCATTCCGGCCTCTTCAATAAACAGACAATAGTCAGTTATATTATTCCGGCTGGCAGATATTGCAGTCCCGATACTGGTCATATTGGGCTTAAACGGCACACTTTTGGCAACAATGGCCAGCAATTGTTTCAATTTTCGGCCAGTAGATACATTCATGCCTGCATACATTGGAATATCTGTTTCCAATGTATGATTTACAATCTGTTGTAATCTCAGCTCAAAGTCTTCCTCCAATGCAAAAGGATAATACCCTTTTTTTAGATAATTTTCAAAGAAAGGCAACGGATGTTTTACTTCGGGAAGTTCAACTTTATGTTCCAGAATTTCTTCCAGGGAATATGTCCGGACGGATATCTGATGAAACAATTGCAAATATTCCCTAAAAGACAACCCTTGCATATGATACATTACAGCTCTGCGACTTAAATCTGAGGCTCCCTTTTTGATATCCAACACAGA
>JAVHPO010000161.1:0-4037 GCA_036170635.1 Prolixibacteraceae bacterium
AGGCCAGATGATCGAAGATGCCGAGGTGGTGGGCGGTGCCAGTCCCAATTCAATCGCAGTTGGGCGTCAATTTGCTTATGTAACGAATGCCACCAATGACAATACTACGATCATCGACTACAAAAATCACAAGCTCTTGGGCGACATTCCTATTTTGGTTGATCCGCGCATCGATAAATACCGTGGATTATTGCCCTTCGGGATCACGTTGAGCAAAGATGAGAAAACGCTCTATGTCGCCTTGCTGGGATTTAACGCCGTGGCTGTCATCGATGTTGACTCTAAAAGAACAAAGGGGTTGATACCGGCGGGATGGGGACCTACACGTGTTCAATTGTCAAAAGAGGGCAAAGAGATGTACATCATAACCTGCAGAGGGTTAGGCGCCGGGCCCAACGGTGGCAAAGGGTTTATACCTCCTGTTCAGGGATATTATGTCGGCGATATACAACTGGGCACTTTTCAAAAAGTGGATGTGCCTGACTCCGCCCGGTTGGCAGTCTACACCCGGCAAGTCATTGACAATACCTTCAAAAATATCAGCATAACAGATGATGGAAAGAACCCGTTACCTGTATTGCCGGGAATAAGGAAGTCGCCAATCAAATACATAGTGTACATTACCAAAGAAAACCGGACCTATGATGAAATCTTTGGTCAGCTTAAAAATGCTGCCGGCGATAGCACCCTGGCCCGTTTTGGTGTAAACAATGAGTATACTTTACCCGATTCGCTCCGGGCTAAATTTCCGCATCTCCGGGTTAGTCCAAATCACATAAAAGCTGCCCAACAATTCTCCTTCTCAGACAATTTCTACTGCGATGGCGATGCATCCATTCATGGCCACCATTGGATGTTGGGAGTGATCCCCAACGAATGGGTAGAGACAAACTCGAGTGTGTCAAAAGAAGCCAAAATATTTTCCAAGGCGCCGGGCAGACGCTTCCCGAGTACGACAGGAAGTATGGATCCCGAGGATTACGCCGAAATTGGCGGACTCTGGGAGGCGCTCGACCGGAAAAAAGTCTCCTTCTACAACTTCGGCGAAGCAAATGAAACAGGACATGTACGCGAAGAGTGGTTCGACACCAATACAGGAGCGGCCCATGGTGTGATGGTTCCGATGCAAAAGGCACTTTTCAAAAGGACCAGTCACAATTATGCCGGGTTCAATACCAACATTCCGGATCAATACCGGATGGAACAGTTTGAAAAGGAGTTTACCAACAAGTGGATCAAGGGTAAGGAGAAATTGCCTTCATTCATCGCCATGCAGGTTCCCAACGATCATGGTGCCCATAACCGGCCGGAAGATGGGTACTTCTATCCACAATCATTCATGGCAGATAACGACCTGGCCGTGGGAAGAATCTTACATTTTCTTTCACGGACAAAATACTGGAAAAACATGTTGGTCATTATTACCGAAGATGATCCGCAGGGCGGAGTCGATCATATCGATGGGCATCGTTCAGTATTGATGATGGCGGGTCCTTATGTCAAAAGAGGCTATGTATCGCATACCCATGCCAATTTTGGATCCATCCTCAAAACGATCTACAACATCCTGAATGTGCCATCTGTCAACCAATATGACGTTACCGCCTCATTGCTTCAGGATTTTTTTACTCCAAAACCCGATTATACGCCCTATACCCTAGAATTGCACGACCCACGCGTGTTTGACGTTGGAAAAGCAATGAGGAAATACAACATGACCATCGACTGGAAGAAGGTCGAACAGGGACCTGAACTGGACAATGAAGAGGTGGAACGCAAAATGCTTTACCGAAATCAATACGACAATGATGAGATCCAACGGAAAGCACTCTACAAAAAATAAGAAACATGTTAGCAACTACTTTACTTTTCTTACCCGGACGCCAAATGCAGCCGCCGGATTTTTTACCTCCATTTGATTGAGCTCCTCCGGAGTAATCCCTTCGCTCAACATCAGCAATTTGAACGACCCGAACAATTCGGAATAGGAACGAATATTGCCTCCATTGGGCACTCCTGGTTGGTAACCGCCGGCATCATGCGAAAGCAAAACATGGTCCAGCCGTCGGATTGACTTCATGTATTTGACCATTTCAGAGATTCTGACAGACGGTTCCATTTCGGGCAATATACCGTCAAAAGCTACCCATACTCCTTTTTCGGCAATAGTCAGGACTTTGCTTCTGGAGGTCTCTTCCATGGCATGCAGCCAAATAAAGGCGGATGGATCTACACCATATTTTTCAAGTATTTTCAGTTGCGCATAGGCTCCTGCCGCGGCACCTGTATGCGACATAATCGTTAGGCCTGTTTCCAGGTGGGTAATACAGGCTGCAGCAACCAATTTTTTATCATTTTCGGATAAGCCAATGCTGTCTATAGCGATACTGATAACACCAGGTTTGATCCCACTATTGCCAATACCGTTCTTTGCTTCTCCAATCCAAATAAGAGCAATCTCTTCCGCGCTCATATCCTTGATCTCTCTGGGCAGATGACGTCCCTTATCCGCAGCATACCAGCCAACATTGGTTATAATATATATGCCGGTCTTCCGGGACAGTTCAGCAAGAAGCTGTGGGTCACGCCCCATAAATTCAGGTGTGCCATCCACAAAAGTCTGAACCTTGAAGGATTTTAGCTCCTCAAACATTGGTAACATTCTCTGAATGACAGAATCTTTGTTGTACTTGTGAAATCCTATTGAATCAATCATCGCCAAATCAAACAAAACGTGTTCGTGGGGAAGCGTTATTCCCATCCTGGAAGCGGGTATTTCGCCGGTCACAGTAACAATCTTATATTCATCCTTCCTACACGAAACAGAGAGGATCATCATGGAGAAAAAAATGAATGCGCTTACAAACTTGAATGAAGTCATGGTAGTTGTTTACAAATTTTATGCGAAGATAAAATGATAAATGAACATGGTATCACCCAAAAATTGGAAATTGAATAAAAATTGCCGTCATAAGCAATAAAAAAATTGAAATAGTTACAAATATTGACGCCCCTATCCCATTAAAAACTAAATATTTGTTAATATTTCGTTAAGTAATGTTAAATTATTTTTAGATTACGCTTGTTTTATTGTTTTCATTTCCCTAGATTTGTGACACCAGACTAAAGTTTACATCAGGAGTTTTTAATTAGATTTTTAGAATTTACCTGTTCCAAAATTGTGAAAACATAAATTTCTCATGCTTGATCTAAATATTCCCATAAAAAAATTAGCCCTCGTTTAATAATTACCAATCTTAATTTTATGAATCTATGAAACAAAACAAAGCGATTCTTCTACCTAAAGGCAAGTGGACCAGGGCATTACTGGCCATGGCTTTGCTTATGGTATTGACTGCCGGTATGGCTTTTGCACAAAAGTCAATATCCGGAAAAGTAACTGATGAAGGTGGCGCCTCAATTCCGGGTGCTTCTGTTGTGGTGAAAGGCACTACAATTGGAACCATCACTGACATTGATGGCAAATTCGAACTGAAAGTTGCTGACCCTGCGAACAAAACATTGGCTGTTACTTTTATTGGAATGGTGGGTGTTGAAGTTCCTATTGGATCAAACTCAGTCATCAATGTAACTTTGAAAAGTGAAACAATTGGTGTTGAAGAGGTTGTTGTAGTTGGTTATGGTACACGTTTAAAAGAGCAGATTACCGGCTCCGTATCTACTGTTTCCGACAAGCAACTGAAAGTTTCAAGCGCTCCGAGTGTGGTCAGCCGTATGCAGGGCCAAATTTCCGGAGTAACAGTAACTTCAGGAAACACCCCTGGTTCTGATGCCACCATCCGTATCCACGGTATTGGAACTGTTAACGATCCAAATCCATTGTATGTAATTGATGGAGTTCCTGTTGGGCCGGGAAACAATATCAACCCGAATGATGTAGAGTCAATTACTGTTTTGAAAGATGCCTCTTCGGCTGCTATTTATGGTAGCCGGGGCGCCAATGGTGTAATTCTGATTACCACCAAACACGGTCGCGAAAATCAGGAACCAAGTGTGGTCTTTTCACTCCGCACCGG
>JAVHPO010000162.1:0-4016 GCA_036170635.1 Prolixibacteraceae bacterium
TTAAAAGCAACTACCTGCATATTATCATCCACCAGTACCCCGCTTTCAGGAAAGAATTGAACATCAAAATCGTTGCTAAAATCAGGAAGATAAAACTTTTTATTGTATTTAAACTCTCCCTGGTCCATTGCTACTTCCAACCATTTCTTCCCATGATCCGTGCTGTCAATGGCCAGCTGAAAGTTGACCTTCCCATCCGGATTGATCGTATATGACCGCTTTCCCCTGAAGTTTTTACTCCCGTTTTGTTTGACAAGAACAGTTTTTCCATTCATTGGATTTTGTAAACTGTTGGCGAAAATCAAATTAACGGGTATATTGCCTTTTTCCGGAGTGCCATAAATTATCTGGCAGGTGACGCCATCAGCCAGGCTGTTTCCAATGTAAATATTCTTTCTGAAAAAGTAGTCGGCAGTAGCATTCTGCATCCAGTAGGTAAAGGCCCGCAAGGTGTAATACCCGGCCGAAAGTTTGGGGTTTAGCTTCATAAATCCTGAAAAACCCAATGAATCTTTGCGAATTTTTACCCTTGAAATTATAGAATCTGCATCATCAATCAACTCAACATAAAGAAAGCGGCTCAAAGCGTTGGGTATGAGGGTGGTCGCATTTGCCAGATAACCTTTGAACCAAATATCCTCACCGGCATTGTAATAAGGTTTGTCTGTTTGAAGATAGACCTTTTCCTGAGGAACGACCATCCACAGCTTGTTGAATCTGTTAATGATCTTGTTGGTGAAATCCTCTACTTTGTCGGATGAAGCAAACGACAACAAAGCCAATACAACAAGAAGCCCACCTAAAAAAAGGTTGAAGCTCTTTTTCATTCCATTAGTACTTGATGATCTTCTTTGACTCGCTTTGCCCCTTTTGGTTTACTACTTGAATTAGATAATTTCCACGTTGCAGATCTCCCAAAAAGAGCTCCTGACCAGAGTTTCCAGTTCCGGGCAGAATGAGCTCCTTAATCATGGTCCCATTCATCGAATATACGACAATCCGCGAAAGCGGTGAAACAGAAGAAATTTTCAGGGTTTCACTCACAGGATTGGGCCAGATCACAAAGCCCGCTTCAGGTTTGGGCAAAACATCCACTTCGGTTGTGATATTGGGTTTCGAAAAATTCACAGTCGAATAGAGCCTGAATTCGCCGGGCGCTAAAATCAGATTCTGATTGGTATTACTTGCATCCAAAGTGGCATCTGTAAAATATTCGTACCAGGTACCCGCTTTCTGGAACTGGATGCTAAGGGTGGCGGATGCTACGCCAAAATTGCCTGCAACCAGTACATTCTCTCCGTTCAGATTGAGTTTGAGCCATTTCAGATCACTTGAGAGTGAGTAGCTGAAATCAGTTGTCTTGAAGATCGGGAAGGTTTTCTTGAGGTAGAAAAGCTTGGCCATTACCCGGAAGAGATAGGTGCGTGCCGGTTGATCAACATAGTTCCACTTCACCGGTTTCTCACTCAGACGACCGCCAAAATCGATCGAATAGTCATACCCAAGCTCACCAAATTGCCAAATCATTTTCGGACCTGGAATTGGGATAAAAAGCGCTGCCGTCAAGGCTGCCCTTTTGTATGCTGTGGTACTATCTTTGATATTGTAGCCACTCTGGGAATTTCCAAAGGTGATGCATTTGTAGGCGATCCGCTCCTCGTCGTGGCTCTCCATGTACCCAACTGCCGCAGCCTTGTTCCAGGTCCGGGCGGTGTAGGAAGCCCAAGTGAAATCTGATTTACCGTTGTCGTTGTAGCCCATGGCCGCCTCTGAGCAGTTGCCATTCGAATTGGCCCATAGCAATATGCCATTCCCTGATTCTACCAGCTCTTTCTCTTCGTTGTTGTCGGCCAGGTGTTCAAAAATAACCAGCGCTCCCGGTTTGCGTTTCCTCACCTCACCTGCCATACGCTCAAGGTTGTAGATACGTTGGGCATCATATTTGCTGCCCCAGGGATCTGAGCTGTCCTTGATGTTGTTCGAAAATCCTTTGGTAAAATCGTACCGGAAGCCGTCAACCTTGTATTCGTTCATCCAGTAAGAGGCAATGCTGTCGACCAACTCGCGCGTTGCCTGACTGTCGTGGTTAAAATCGTAACCCCATTGGGCATCCGGATTGGTGAAGTTGCTTTTTACGTTGTACCAGGGGTTTTGTGTGGTTGGATTTGATCCGTCAAAATAGAGTTGTACAAAAGGACTCTGGCCGTAAGAATGGTTCAGTACCAGGTCCATCACCACTGCGATGCCACGTTGGTGGCACTGGTCAACCAACTTTTTCAGTTCATCGGCCGGACCGTAATATTTGTCTGCGGCAAAGTAGAAGGAAGGATTGTACCCCCAACTTGTGTTGCCTACAAATTCGTTGACCGGCATCAGCTCGAGTACATTGACTTTAAGGTCTTTGAGGTAATCAAGATGGCTGGCCATACCGGCAAAAGAATGTTTTGTATCAAAATCGCGAACCAGGGCCTCGTAGATGATGCAGGTATCGGGGGCAGGTGGGGTAAACTGTGCGGTCTGCCAGCTGTATTTTGTTTTGTTGGGTTGAAGGACCGATACAATGCCGTCAGACTTCCCGGTAGGGTAGGCGAGAAGGTTTGGATAGGTAGCGGCATCAATGTCCTTGTCGTTCCAGGGATCCAGGACTTTATCGGTGTAGGGATCAGCAATCTTTATGTTGCCATCGACCAGGTATTGGAATGCGTACTCCTTACCGGGAGTCAGGTTGTCAATTTTTAACCAAAAATAGTCGCCATCCCGTTTCATTCTGGAAGAAGACGTAGGACGCCAGTCGTTAAAATCATCTAAAACAAAGGCATTTAGTTTGTATGGTGCCCAAAGTACAAGCAAGGCCGATTGAGAGTCGGGATAATTGATCCCTTTTTTTGCACCCGAGGGACGTGTTTCAGACACCTCTGCGCCCAAAACATGAACATAAACCGAATCTACGATGGTTTTGGCTACAGTTATCGCCTTGGCTTTGATCCAATAATCTCCTGTCGGAAGATTGAAGTTATAGGAAATGGTTGTTCCGGTCAGGAATATAATTTTTTTATTATTGAGATATAATTCAAGATCAGCAGAAGTTGAAACAGTAGCCGAGAACGGGATATTGGCATACTGTTGAAAAACCTGGTTTTTTGAAGGTTGCTGGATACCCAAATATTGTCCGTTGTCCAACACATTTACAAAGATGTCTGTGCCCCCGGTATCTTTCCCTTCCAGGAATGCAGTGCCCACCGGAACACCACTTCGAAACACCAAGGCAATTTTCATGATCTTCTCTCCTGCAGGAACCCCAAAATATTGCCTGATATCGGGAGTCAGGGTGATCTGGTAAGAATTGGCTGTGACTCGTGTCATTTTTGCCTTGTCTACATTGACTCCCCAGTCTGCTACCACATATTTCCAGTTGGAACTGGAGGTACTTTTGTCGGTAATGACCCCGATGTGGGCGTAAACATCGCCCGTATAATCTTTTAGTCCGGCGGCGCCTTTTGTCGCATCATAGGTAATGGTTACGGATTGGTTGTCATTGGGAAGTGCCGGAGTCGATGTAACAACCTGCGAAACGCCGATTTCGGTCGACATCAACAAGACAATCAGTAACGTGAAAAGTTTCATGAGCATCGACTTTGTATGGGACAGATGTTGAAGGTAAGCAAATTGGATCTGTTAGCGAAAAAAGTTTCCAATAGTGAAAAAAAGTTTCCAAAGTTTTAAGTCGCAAGCAATAATTGCTCATAACCCGAAACTTTGGAAACTTTAAAACAATTGTATCAATTAGTTCTTCGTAACCGTACAAGAAGGAACAGCTTTCAACACATCAAGTGTCAATGTGTAA
Source organism: Prolixibacteraceae bacterium (assembly GCA_036170635.1). Taxonomy (GTDB): domain Bacteria; phylum Bacteroidota; class Bacteroidia; order Bacteroidales; family Prolixibacteraceae; genus CAINVV01. The sequence goes on from JAVHPO010000162.1 coordinate 3,845, forward strand.
TTGCCTGCAACAGCGATAGGAATGTTATCTCCGCCATTGGTAAGGGCAGAGAGATTCAAACCACCCAGGTTAACCGCCCAGTCATCATTGGCCCTGAATTTGATAGCGCCGACCGTGAGGTTCAAAGTGACTTTGAGCACTTTGTTGGTTGCATCTCAGGTCATGTTGGTAT
>JAVHPO010000163.1:0-4012 GCA_036170635.1 Prolixibacteraceae bacterium
GAAAAAATTCGACGTAGTCATATCAGAAATAGGAGGAACAGTCGGTGACATTGAGTCTTTGCCTTACATTGAGGCAGTTCGCCAGATGAAATGGGAGTTAGGTACCGATGCGCTGATTATTCATCTTACGCTGGTTCCTTATTTACAGGCATCAGGAGAGTTGAAACCAAGCCAACGCAGCACTCTGTCAAACAGTTGCTGGAGAACGGAGTTCAGCCGGATGTGCTTGTACTTCGCACAGAACACCAGCTTACCCCCGATCTGAAAGGGAAAGTAGCGCTATTTTGCAACGTGAGCAAAGAGGCAGTTATTGAATCCATCGATGTCTCAACCATCTATGAGGTTCCGATCCGGATGAAGGATGAGAAGCTTGATGAGATTGTATTGAAAAAGCTTGGACTACCGCTTGGTAATGAGCCTGATCTGAAAAATTGGAATGAATTTCTGGAAAGATATAAGAATCCTAAAAAAGAGGTTAAAATTGCCCTCATTGGAAAATATGTTGAATTAAGGGATGCTTATAAATCTATCGCTGAGGCAATTATACATGCAGGAGCCTCAAACGAATGCAAAGTGAAAGTCGAGTGGATTCATTCTGAAAAGATCAACGAAGAAAATATTGAAAGGAAATTAAAAGGCTGTCAGGGGATTATAATTGCTCCCGGATTTGGTCATCGCGGAATCGAAGGTAAAATTATCGCTGCAAAATACGCCAGAGAGCTGAAAATTCCATATTTTGGTATATGCCTGGGGATGCAAATTGCAGTAATTGAATTTGCACGGGATATTCTCAAATTGAAAGGGGCAGATTCAACCGAAATGAATCAATTAACGAAATTCCCGGTAATTGATTTAATGGATGAACAAAAAGGTATCATCGACAAAGGGGGCACCATGCGACTTGGTTCGTATGCCTGTAACCTGAAAAAAGATTCCAATTCATACAAAGCATACGGCAGAACAAAAATATCCGAACGCCATCGTCACCGTTACGAGTTCAACAACAGCTTTTTGGCTAGTTTTGAAAAGGCCGGCATGAAAGCTGTGGGTTTTAATCCCGATACAGGCCTGGTCGAAGTGATCGAAATACCGGATCACCCCTGGTTCGTCGGAGTACAGTTTCACCCTGAATACAGCAGTACTGTACTTCAGCCACATCCACTTTTTATTGCTTTTATCAAAGCAGTTATCGATTATTCTCAAAAACAATCAATTTAATTTATGGATAAGAATACCATCGCAGGACTAGTTCTAATATTTATTATACTGTTTACTGCCAGTTATTTCAACAAACCTTCAGAGAAAGAAATGGAGCGTTTAAAGTTGAAAAACGACTCAATTGCACTGCTCGAAAATGCAAAAGCAAAGGAGAGTGCTAAACAGGTTGAGCTCTCTTCTGTTCAACCATCCGCTATAAAACCTGACTCTTCCAGCGTTCAAAATGAACTGACCAACTTATATGGAGTATTTTCAGTTGCTGCCAAGGGTGAGGAGAAATTTGTTACCCTTGAGAACAACCTGATGAAAGTAGTCCTTTCCAACAAGGGAGGTAAAATATTTTCTGTTGAACTAAAAAACTACAAAAGATTCGACGGAAAACCTTTGGTACTTTTTGAGGGTGAGGCGAACCGTTTCGGATTGAATTTTTTCTCCCAAAACAAGAGTATTCAGACAGATCATTTCTTTTTTCAACCATCTGTTAAAGAGAGTTTTGTAACAGTTGTTGCAACTAAAGTACCTGTCGGGAAAGAGGGACGTGAAAAATTCAACAAGGATAATCCGGGGGATTCAAAATCGGTCTCCATGCTTCTGGATGCAGGTAACAACATATCCATTGAATATGTTTATACTTTAAAACATAACTCCTATCTGGTTGGATTTGACATCAAAACATCAGGATTGAAGAAAGTGACCGGGGCCAACTCCGAATTTGTCAATTTTCTTTGGAGTGTTAACATGCCAAGGCAGGAGAAAATGTCAAAATTTGGTGAAAACAATCAGTCTACCATTTTCTATAAGTTTGATAAAGACGTTGTTGATAAGCTTGCACCGACCAAATCCGAATCAAAATCCCTCTCCACAAAAGTAAAATGGATCGGTTTCAAACAACAGTTTTTCTCTTCTGTGGTAATAGCTGACCAGGCTTTCCAAAACGCACAGATATCCACCAAAAAAACAGATTTGGATTCATCCTATGTAGCAGAGATGACAGCAGATATGACCATTCCGTTGGATGTTAAGGGAAGTGAACATTTCCCCGCTAACATCTATTTTGGACCCAATCAGTACAACACACTGAATCAGTACGATTTAGGAATGGAAGAACAACTTGCACTGGGTTGGACAATTATTGGGTGGGTGAACAAGTATATCGTTATTCCGGCTTTTGATTTTTTGCACCGTTACATCAGCAATTATGGTTTGATCATTCTTTTACTTACCATTTATATCAAACTGCTTACACTGATCTTTACCTACAAATCATACATTTCGACAGCAAAAATGAGGCTGTTGAAGCCTGAAATTGAGGAGATTCAAAAGAAATTCGGTGACGACAAAAAGCTGGAATCGCAACAAGCCGTAATGGCATTTTACAAGAAAGCAGGGGTAAATCCAATGGGGGGATGCCTTCCCATGGTTCTACAAATGCCTATTTTGATTGCCATGTTCTATTTCTTTCCAATTTCAATTGAACTGCGTCAGCAAAGCTTCTTGTGGGCGTCCGACTTATCAACGTATGATTCAATTATGACATTGCCATTTACCGTTCCATTCGGCTTTGGTAACCACGTCAGTCTGTTCTGTCTGCTGATGACCATCACCAACATCCTTTACGTGAAGTACAACAATGAGATGACCGGTGCCGGAACACAGCAAATGCCCGGGATGAAGACCATGATGTACCTGATGCCGGTCATGTTCCTCTTTATTTTCAACAGCTACGCAGCAGGATTGAGTTTGTATTACTTCCTCTCTCTGGTTTTGACCTTTGTTCAGATGTATATTTTCAAACAACTGATCGATGAAGACAAGATTCATGCCCAGCTGAAAGCCAAGCAAAAGATTCCAGTGACCAAATCCAAATTCCAGACCAAGCTGGAGGAGATGGCCAAGCAAAAGGCTCTTAATGACAAAAAGAAAAGATAATTAAAAGGATAAAGGATAAAGTAAAAAGGATAAAGTAAGAACGCCGCGATCAAAATAGTGACGTTCTTACTAATAATTTAAACTGTAGTTGAGCTAATTCAAAATTCAGTACGAAATCCACTTTATCCTTTATCCTTTATCCTTTATCCTTCTGGCGTTAATCTTTTGCTTAACGCCACCATCTTTATTGCAGTATAGGCAGCTTCATCGCCTTTGTTTCCAAGTCTGCCTCCGGCACGGTCGAGCGCTTGTTGCTGGTTGTCAGTGGTTAAAACTCCAAAAATAAAGGGGATCCCATAATCGAGATTGAGTTTGGTGGTGCCGTAAGTAACACCCTGACAGATAAAATCAAAATGGCGGGTTTCGCCCTGAATCACACAGCCAAGTAGGATAACAGCATCAACATCAGTATTTTCTGCCATCAATTGCCCGCCAAGGGTCAGTTCGAAGGTCCCTGGAACCTCTTCAACATGAATGTCTTCGCGGGCCGCGCCATACTTTATCAGTGTATCGACAGCGCCGTTTCTCAACGAGATGGTAACTTCCGGGTTCCATTCCGCGTAAACGATTCCGAATTTCATTCCTTTGGCATCAGGAACTTCATGGGTGACATGATCTGAGAGATTGACTGTGGCCATATAAAAGGTTTTAAATGTTTATATTGTTTAAAATGTTTGAAATGTTACCGGTCCCTGAGCGAAGCCGAAGAGTCGAAGGGAAAGTGTGGCAAAATTATCTATAAATACGCTACTTTTGGATCCGGTTTAAATTTTATTTATTCATCCCAATCAAAAATGACAAGATCTTTAATCTTTATCCTAATGATGTTTATCGGCGGAACTGTTTCCGCGCAATATCCATCGGC
>JAVHPO010000164.1:0-4006 GCA_036170635.1 Prolixibacteraceae bacterium
TTTTGATCAAAAATGATCAACTTACCTTTCATATCGCTGGCTGGCCAGGTAAAGAGTATCGTATCAGAGGTGTTAAAAACATCATTATCAGCAGGTGAGCAGCGTTTAGTGACATCCGTTTTATGCTTTACAAGGCTATCTACACTGCCATATTTTTTTACTTCATTTTGCCGGCCTTGTATCATTTTTTCACCGTTATCCTTGTTGATCCCTTTGCTACTTAATAGAAACTCGCGGTCTTTGGTGTTCTGGCTATTTTGAAGGAAAAACAGAGAGCCTATTCCAATAATCACTACCAAAGATGCAGCAACCAACCACCTGTTTGTCAGAATTTTCCAGTATTGTTTTTCGATGGTGATGACATGGCAGATATGTTGTTTTACTTGATTGTGCATGGTTACCTTAACCCAGGATTTCTGAAGCATTATTCTATCCGTAAGCTCTTTGGACAGAGTAGGATCGGTTTTAAGCCTTTCGTCAAATAACTCCCTCTCAACAACTGGAAGTGTATTGTCGAGGTATCTTTCAATTAAATCGTCGTTTATGCTATTTTTTTTCATTGTGTCTGATGTTCGGGTGTTTCAATTTGCCAATTCTCTCCACGAGTAATCGTTCGACAAGGCAATTTTTAATTTTTCGAAGCATCGTTTGAACCGCTGTCGTGCATTGTCCGTTTCAATGTTAAGTTGTCTAGCAATTTCCTCAAACCGCTTGTTTTCAAGGGATACGCCTTCCTCCGGCAATAATATTTTGTCCTTTTGGATGCCAAACCTCAAATCAATAATCTGTTTACAAGCTTCATCCATCTTATCTTTTAAAACAGTCATTCTATTAATTAACTCATCATCGGGTGTTTCTGTATCATTGACAGCAAGATCATTCTTGCTTCCATCATTTATTTTTCCGGATTTCTGAATTTCTTTCAGGCATACATTCCGACAGATAGCCGTCAAATAGGTATAAAATGAGCTTTTCCCGCTGAATTTATTTTCCCTGATATTAATGATCGCACGTGTGAGACCTTCCTGAAATACATCTTCAGAATCAAGATACAAAGTATGGAATGAGTGAACCATTGCTTTGATGCCCGGGAAGAAATTTTTATAGATGTATCGGATCATGTCATCGTTGTTTGCGTTTATACCTTCGAGGATTTCAGCCTCATCGTATTTCTTCCTATTGTACCCGAAAGCGGGTAAATGTGACATGGCAGTTACATCTTTTTTCATATCAGGTTTTTGAAATGATTTTTTTTATCACAGGAAGAAGAAAGATACAGAGAATAATTTACCAGAGTATTCCACATCGCAGGTTCAGGGTCCAAATTCAACAAATCAAGTTAAAGATGCAAAAAAGATTTTATAGGGCATTAGAAAATTTAGAAAAACTCAATCTCGGATATTCAGATGATTGAATTTTTTCTGGTAGCCTCATTTTTGGCGGCGATAATTTGGCGGTAAATGGCGGTTAAGAATTTGTTCTGTGAAAATTTGCAGCAAATTAGGGCGTTTTCGGGCATCTAAATATTTGTAACTTGCTGATTAATAAAGTGCCAGACTGTTGAAGTCTGGCACTTTGTAGCCCCACCGCGACTCGAACGCGAATTTAAAGTTTAGGAAACTTCCGTTCTATCCCTTGAACTATGAGGCCATAATAAGCCAGAATAACCCGCTTCGCAGTGGGTTATTCTGGCTCTATTTTGAGTGAATTTTACTAACTCTCTTTGCTTCGGAAGCTAACTGGCACATTTTTCAGCCGATAGGCAGCTTCTTCCAGTAATTCATTGGACTTGGCAAAACAGATACGGATCAGCTGCATCTTAGTTTTCTCGTGCTGAAAGGCAGAGAAAGGTATGGTAGCGACCTGGTACTCTTTGGCCAGTTTCATTACAAACTCGGTATCGGGTTCGTCCGAAACTTTGCTGTAATCCAGAAGCTGGTAAATGGTCGATTTCGCTGGTATCAAAATGAATTTACTTCCCGACATCAGTTCGATGAAATAATCTCTTTTGCTCTGATAAAAAGCATTGATTTCTTTGAAATTCTGACCCTGTTTCAAAAACTCAGCTAGAGCATACTGGGTTGGTGTATTAACACTGAACCCCTGATATTGTTGAGTTTTCCGATATTCAGCCATCAATTTTTCAGGACCAGCAATGTACCCGATTCCCCAGCCATTGATGTTGAACATGGTTCCAAAAGAGGAGACCACCAAACTTTTGGCAGCTAGCTCAGGTACCGATGCGACGCTGTTGAAGCGGTTTCCATCGTATACGATATTGCCAAATGTTTCATTGCTGAGAATCACCAAACGGGTTCCGTTGGTCATGCGTTTGAGCTGATCGAAATCTTCCAGACTGAAAATCTGACCCATTGGATTTTGAGGATTGTTGATAACGATCATTTTTGTCTTGGTCGTTACCGTCTTTTTAACTTCATCCCAATCGATCCGGTACTCCGGATGTTTCAGGTTGATGTAAATCGGACGTCCTCCGGTCATTTCAATTAATTGGGCATAAGATTCCTGAACGGGCTCAAATAGGATTACTTCATCTCCCTCCTTAACAAAGGTGGTGATGGCGGTAGACATTGCCTGCAAAGGGCCGGCAGTGATGGTTAGGTCGGTTTCGGCTTGTAATTCTGTGTTATTCTGCTTGTTGAATAAAGCAACAATTTGCTCTCTCAGTGACCCGACCCCTTCACTTGGAGAAAAGTCGTTGTTTCCTGCTCGCATGTATTTGTCAACAAGGTTAATCAAATCATCCGGACAGGGAAGTCCCGACATAGGATCCACAAGGTTGGTTGCCTTGTACTCCTCTGCAATCTCCATCATTGAAACGAAGGCGTTCTTCTTCGTAGTTGGAAGTTTTGTTACGGTCATACTGGATTAATATCTTACAAAAGTACTGAAAAAAATGTGAATGGCAATTCTCAGGTTAAAAATAGAAAGATTGCAATTTATTTAAAATAAATAGAAAGGGAGTTGGATGGGTTATTCACAAAAGGTCGATTGCGAAACAGCTGAATATCATATCAATATATATTGTTATTTGAATATTTGGATGTTTGTGAATTCTCAAAATGTGTTGTTGCTCACGAAAAAAGTTCTCGCAGCACATCCAACGATTTAATCTGAAAATGCATTCCCAGATGTAGGGAGAAATAGTCAATTATTTTGATCAATATTTGATTCCGTTGAGAGGAATTGAGTGCTATATTTCTAATTTCTTCGTAAGAACAAGCCATAAGTTCGGCGAAGATTCGGCTCTCATGCGGTTCAAGAAAATAGGTATGGGGTGGTCGGTTAGTAGCGAAAAGCCCGGAAGTCATATCGAAAAATTGCCTTTCTTCCGAAAAATTGTCAGTAGGGGCAAATCCCATGTAACGGGTAAGCTGGATCAGAAAGGCAAAATGGAAATTGGCAACTCCATGTTGAAGGAGATCGAAAATTTGAAACGAGTGGCTTAGGAAATGGAAGAGTTCGGGTCTCGACTCCTCCTCTTTCAATACCTTGAACAGCAATTCTGCCAGGAAGATAGCCTGGGAGGCTTTGACGATGTCATAAGGGACTGTGTGATACGGATGATTTGTGCGAATTTCCCTGGCTCGCTGAAGCTCCCTACCCTGTCTGTGATCGATCTCCATATCCAACAGGAAAAGTGGTTGTAAAAGGTTGGCTTTGTTGGATGATTTTTTGGAGTGAATGCCCTGAAGAATAAAGGAGCACCTGCCAAAGGCCTCGGTATAGACCGTTACGATCTTTCCGGAGTCGCCGTATTTCAGGCCATGTAAAACGATGCCTTCAGTCTTGTGGAACATTGCTAGGGAAATTACAGATTACAAATTACAGATTAAAAATGGGACTTTGAGTCACTCAGATTCATCAAATCCTTTGTAAGTCCTTTGTGTGGTACTTTGAGACCTTTGTGGTGAGAAAAAATTTTACCACTAAGGTCTCAAAGGGTTTCACGAAGGTGCACTAAGGAAATATTGAATCATTTACTCAA
>JAVHPO010000165.1:0-14395 GCA_036170635.1 Prolixibacteraceae bacterium
CAACGACCATCAAATCTTTGAACGTTACCATAGGTACAAACTTCGAACCAAAAAGCCTTCACGTCAGGCCATCACGCTCAAAGAGCTGAGCAAACTCCAGGTAGGCGATTATGTAGTTCATACAGACCATGGGATTGGAAAATTTGCCGGATTGGTACGTACCGAGGTGAATGGGAATGTGCAGGAGGCGGTAAGACTCTCCTACCGGGATAACGACTCCCTGCTGGTGAGCATCCATTCGCTTCACCGAATCTCCAAATACAAAGGGAAAGAGGGACAGGAACCTGCCATCCACAAACTGGGTACGGCTGCCTGGCAGAACATGAAGAACAAAACTAAGAGCAAGGTAAAAGATATTGCTCGTGAGCTGATTGCCCTCTATGCTGCCAGAAAAATGGAGAAAGGATATGCCTATATGGCGGATACATACCTCCAGCAGGAGCTGGAAGCAAGTTTTATTTATGAGGACACGCCCGATCAGATCAAGGCCACCATCTCCGTGAAAGAGGACATGGAGCGGCTCATGCCCATGGACAGGTTGATTTGCGGCGATGTAGGTTTCGGTAAAACGGAGATTGCAGTGCGTGCCGCATTCAAAGCGGTAACCGACAGCAAACAGGTGGCCATCCTGGTGCCAACTACCATTTTGGCTTTGCAACACTTTAAAACTTTCAGGGAGAGACTAAAGGACTTTCCATGTAATGTAGAATACATCAGCAGATTGCGCCATTCGGCAGATGTAAAAAGAGTAATACATGACCTTTCATCCGGAAAGGTGGATATCCTTATTGGCACCCATAAGATGATTGGAAAGGATGTCAAATTCAAGGATCTGGGATTGTTGATTGTCGATGAGGAACAGCGATTTGGCGTTTCTGTCAAGGAAAAATTAAAGCAACTAAAAATCAATGTGGATACTTTGACCCTAACAGCTACGCCGATTCCACGTACACTTCAGTTTTCGCTGATGGGCGCGCGGGATCTTTCCATCATCAGCACTCCCCCACCCAATCGCTATCCAATTTCTACCGAGGTGCATTCTTTCGATGAGGAGGTAATCAGGGAAGCCATTACCTACGAGGTGTCCAGGGGTGGCCAGGTATTCTTCATCAACAACAGGGTTAACAACATCTATGAACTCGAACTCCTGGTTCACAAGCTATGTCCGGGTGTCAGGACTATTGTCGGACATGGTCAGATGGAGGGTGACAAGCTGGAAAAAGTAATGTTCGATTTTATCAACGGCGATTTTGATGTTTTAATTGCTACTACCATTATTGAATCAGGGCTTGATATTCCAAATACCAATACCATTCTGATCAACAATGCACAAAACTTTGGTTTGAGTGAACTTCATCAGTTACGTGGCCGCGTTGGAAGATCAAACAAAAAAGCCTATTGCTATCTGTTGACACCACCTCTTGAGGCAATGACACCCGAGGCCAGGCGAAGGTTACAGGCCATTGAGGAGTTTTCGGATATTGGCAGTGGATTTAGCCTGGCCATGCAGGATCTTGACATCCGCGGAGCCGGTAACCTTCTGGGAGGTGAACAGAGCGGATTCATCGCGGATATTGGCTTCGAAGCCTACCAGCGGATTCTTAACGAAGCGATGGAAGAGCTTAGAAATGATGAATTCCAGGGTGTTTTTGAAGAAGAGGAGATCAAAGACCAGCAGAACGCTTTCCTGCAAACATCTTTTATCAGGGATTGTACCATCGACACCGATCTGGAGCTTCTCTTCCCCGATGATTATGTTTCCAGCATTCCCGAACGGGTTTTGCTATACCGCGAGTTGGATGATCTGAAAGGTGAAGATACCCTCAAATTATTTGAAAAGACCCTGTTGGATCGGTTTGGTCAGATTCCCAAACAGGCGATGGAACTGCTCGATGTGGTAAGGCTGAGATGGTTGGCCATTGCCCAAAACATGGAAAGACTGATCATCAAGGATAAAAAAATGATCTGTTATCTACCTTCTGATCAGAGCTCTAAATACTATTATTCCAAAGAATTCGCAGGGTTGATGCAATGGATCAGCAAGAATCCTGCCCAATGCAAAGTAAAAGAGAACAAAGGAAAACTAGCTGTGATCCTGGAGCGCATTGAGTCCATTCGCGATGCATTATCTATCTTGCAGACGATATCCCTTTATTTAACTTTAAAAAGAGAGCAGGAATCAGTATGAGATCAGCCAACCTAACCAAAATCTCTCTGTGCGGAAGAATGATTATCCTGAATATTTTCTTTCTCAGCGCCCTTTGTTATCAGCTCAAAGCCCAGACTACCCGTCTGATTTTGCAAGCGCAACGTGAGCAAATTCTCAAAGATTCGCTTCGAAAAGCGGAACAGGGAACGGCAACGGATACCATGCTTCATTTTAGTTTTCCACCCATTGTAATAAGGGGTGAATACATCTTCAAAAACAAACATCAGGAGAAGAAGTACCACCGGCTTTATGAAGATATCAATCGAACCTATCCACTTTCTCAAATAGTTTCGAGCGAGGTTAAATTGGTCAATGCCGAATTTGATTCACTCAACATGACCAACGCAAAAGAAAAAGCTTACCTAAAATGGTACGAAAAACATATTTACAAAACCTATATTTACACACTTAAAACATTAAATATAAGACAGGTAAGACTTCTTATCAAACTAATTGACAGAGAAACCGGAAGTTCTCCTTACAAATTAATAAAGAGGTACAGGGGTGGTCTGGATGCTTTCCTTTGGCAACTATCTGCCAATGCGATGATGCTAAATCTCAAAAGTGAATACGACCCATTTGAGGAAGGCATGATTGAGGATATTATCAATAGATTTTACTGATTATATTTACTTTTTATCTAATTTTTCGTATTATTTTTGTATGGATTTCACCATTGACTCGATCGATAAAGTAAAATCCTTTAACCCATTAAAGTTATAGCTGTGATAAATCTCAACCATAAATTACAGAGCCAAAATCCAATCTTTGACCATTCATTGGATCATTTGCCTACCAATCTCACACATAGGGATGTGCTCACCAAATACGAAAAAATTCCAACCTTCATTTATCAGGAGAGTTCAGATGCATCCTATGAAGTAGCAAGAGAGGTTGCTGAGTTGATCCGCTCCAAAAAGGAAAAAGGCGAAAAGTGTGTATTGGGGCTTCCAACAGGTTCGACCCAGTTAGGAATTTATGCAGAATTGGTAAGAATTCACAAAGAGGAGGGGCTGAGTTTTCGGCATGTGATTACTTTTAACCTGGATGAATATTATCCACTTTCCTCCCATTCCATTCACAGTTACCATCATTACATGCGGTTGCACTTCTTCAACCATGTAGATATTCTGCCCGAAAATATACATATTCCGGATGGGACCATTTTACTGGATGAGGTGCATGATTTTTGCCGTGACTATGAAGCCAAGATTGAAAGGGCCGGTGGAATAGATCTTTTGTTGTTGGGGATTGGCCGCAGCGGACACATTGGTTTCAATGAACCTGGCTCCGGAAGAAATACCAAAACCCGTATCATCACTCTTGACCCTGTCACCCGGCAGGAGGAGGCAATTCAATTCCGGGGTTTCATGAATGTTCCACGAAGTGCCATCACCATTGGAATTTCAACCATCCTGAATGCCAAGAAGATAATCCTTTCCGCCTTTGGCGAAACAAAAGCGAAAGTGATCAAACAGATGGTCGAAGACGAACCCAACAACCAGGTACCTGCCTCATATATTCAATTTCATTCAAATGCGAAGGTCATTCTTGACAGTGGCTCTGCCTTACACCTGATTAGGATGAAGACCCCTTGGCTGCTCGACAGTATGGACTGGTCTGAAGATCTTCTGATTAGAAAGGCGGTTTTGTGGTTGTGCTCGAAAACCGGTAAACCGCTGTTGAAATTGACTGGCAAAGATTACAACGACTATGGTTTGAGCGATCTCCTTGCAACTGTAGGTTCAGCCTACAAAATCAATATAAAGGTTTTCAACGATCTGCAACACACTATTACCGGATGGCCAGGAGGGAAACCTGATGTAGACGATACTTTTCGGCCCGAAAGGGCAGAGCCAGCTCAAAAAAAGGTAGTCATCTTTAGCCCACATCCCGATGATGATGTCATCTCGATGGGCGGTACTTTGTTACGCCTGATCGAACAAGGCCATGATGTTCATGTAGCCTATCAGGTTTCAGGAAATTTTGCGGTATCCGATGAATACGTGACCCGTTTTCTCGATTTTCATCAGGAATACATCGAATTCTATGACAAAGAAAATCCGGTAGCCCAACTTCAGCAGGAAAAGATTTTTGATTTCATTAAAAATAAAAAGGACAACGATGTTGACATTCCTGATTTAAGAAAAGTTAAGGGATTGATCAGAAGAATGGAAGCCAGGTCAGCACTAAGATATTTTGGGTTAAAAAATGAGAACATCCATTTTCTCGACCTTCCCTTTTATGAGACCGGACTCAAGTCCAAAGCTCCAATCGGTGATCAGGACGTTAAGATTATCATGAATCTGGTGGAGAAGATTCACCCACACCAAATTTTTGCTGCCGGAGATTTATCTGATCCTCACGGTACCCACAGGGTTTGTCTGGATGCCATTTTTATTGCACTGGAGCATCTTAGAACCCAACCATGGATGAATGATTGCTGGGTATGGCTTTACCGGGGAGCATGGGCCGAATGGGATGCAGACCAAATTGAGATGGCTGTACCTATCAGTCCGATTGAACTGTCGAGAAAAAGAGAGGCTATTTTGCGCCACCAATCTCAAAAAGAGGGTGCCATGTTTATGGGTGAGGACGAGCGTGAATTCTGGCAACGTGCCGAAGAGAGAAACCGCTCGACTGCCAATCTCTACAATGCACTTGGTATGGCTGAGTATGAAGCCATGGAAGCTTTTGTTAAGTATTATCCTTGATGAATATTTACTATAGTTTTAAGAAATGGCCTCTCAACCAATCGACTGGTCATTCTTTTTAATTGTCAAATCCGAGAAAATAACCAATGAATCTATTTCAACGTTTTCTGTTTCGACTCTCTATCCTGCTGGTTTTCACTCCCTATTTAAGTTCTGGTACAACAATCAATGTAAAGACCAATGGAACAAAGGAGGTTCCGAATCAGGTAAGATCAAGCGAATTCAGAGCCGTTTGGATTGCCACCATCAACAACATCGACTGGCCCTCAAATCCCAACTTGCCGATCGAAGCGCAAAAAGGTGAATTTTTAAGATTATTGGATACCTTTCAAAAGTTTAACCTGAATGTAGTCATTCTTCAGGTAAGAGCTGCCTCAGACGCGTTCTACGAATCAAAATCAGAACCATGGTCACATTTTCTTACCGGCAAACAAGGCAAAGCTCCTAAACCCTATTATGATCCTTTGGCATGGGCCATTGAAATGTGCCACCAACGGGGAATGGAGCTCCATGCGTGGTTTAATCCATTCAGGGTACGTAATCTGGGATTTTATCCGCTTGATCCCAACAGTTTTGCAACCAAACACCCTCAATACGTCAAAGAGTTTGACAAAAAATACTTTCTGGATCCGGGCTACCCTGAAGTTATCTCACATTTGGTTGAGGTAATTGCTGAAGTAGCAACTAATTACGATGTCGACGCCATTCTCCTGGACGACTATTTTTACCCTTATCCGGTAGATGGAAAGAAGTTTGGAGATGAAAAGAGCTTTGCCAAATATGGCCGTCAGTTTTATCCCAAACGATTGAAAGAGTGGAGAAGGGAAAATATTAACCACTTTATCTACTCCCTGCATGATACCCTAAAGCAAATAAATCCGAAAATTAAATTTGGCATAAGTCCATTTGGCATCTGGAGGAATAAATCTGTCGATCCTGCAGGTTCTGCCGGACTAAGGGGATTGAGCTCCTACGACGATTTGTACGCTGATGTGCGCAAATGGTTGATAAATGAATGGATTGACTACGTGATCCCTCAGTTATATTGGGAAAAAGGGAATCATTTCGGCGACTTTGCCTCTTTGGTGCAATGGTGGAGCGAAAATAGTTTCGGGAAACCCCTATACATTGGTCAAGCCTTGTACAAATCAACTGCAGGGAAGAATGGCTGGGCACAACCGGATGAGTTAACCGACCAGATCAATTATTTAAGGACCAACCAGAAAGTCAGAGGATTTGCCTTCTACAGCGCTTCCAACATTCAAAAATTGTCAGAAACACAGGTAAAAGCCTTGAGAGGGAATCAACTCAGTTCGGTTGCCACTATTGATGATAACCGTCATGCTCATGTTGCATCGCCATCTGTCCTAACAACTCCCATAACGACACCGCCAACAACAGAACAAAACGAAGAGTTGATCCGAAAAGAATTTATCCACTCGCTCGATTTCAATCCAATTTCCATCCGACCGGAAATGAGTAATTTACCAGGAAAAATCAGTCTGGTAAAACAGTCTGACGGAAGCAGGAACCTATCCTGGAAAACTGGAGACAATTCAACATCTGAATGGTATGCCCTGGTTTCATTCAAAAACACTGGAAAAAGAAGATACAGGCAGGTCGTACAGGAAATATCAAAGTCAGCCGAATTTAATTTATCTGAACAAAGATGGAAAGAGTTAAAAGAGATGGAGCTGTTGCTGGTTTCCAGGGATGTTATCAATAAGACGGATCGTTTCTCCAACTTTTTCCAACTGAAAAGGAGAAAAGTTAAACAAGTTGAGAACCCGTACAAGCACTCCTGATCCGTCACAATTAAGTGACTAAAAGATAAAGAAAAAGCCGCCCCTAAACGAATCAGGAGCGGCTTCAATATTTCAAACTGTCAAACTCTAGCGTGTAAATAAGAGCTCGCGGTATTTTGGTAAAGGCCACAATTCGTTGTCGACCACCAATTCAAGTTTGTCGATGTGGTAGCGGATGTCCTCAAGATAAGGCCTGACATTTTGCTCGTAAGCCAATGCCTTTTCTCTTGAATGTTCGATCACATTTGCCACTTTTCTTGCCTCTATCATCTCCTTGGTTTTAGATTTGATATTGGAAATATGGTTGGAGATCTCCTTAATCAGATCTTTACGTGCTCCGGCAAGTTCATTGAATTCTTCATCAGAGAAGATTATCTTTAAGCCTTTGACGTTTTCGATCAACATGGTTTGGTAATTGATGGCTGTCGGAACAATGTGGTTGATAGCCAAATCACCCAGTACACGAGCCTCAATTTGGATCTTTTTGACGTATTTCTCATATTCTACCTCAACACGGGCTTCCAGCTCTTTCTCGTTGAAGATTCCAAGTGTTTCGAATACTTTTCTGGAACTTTTGTTTAGATAGGCATCCAATGCGAGCGGAACGCTCTTGATGTTTGATAATCCGCGGCGCTCGGCCTCTTCAACCCACTCCTGACTGTAACCGTTTCCGTCAAAACGAACCGGCTTGCACTCTTTGATGTATCTTTTCAATACCTGGAAAATCGCTTCATCCTTTTTGACATTGGCATCAATCAGTTTGTCAACATCCTTCTTAAATTGGATCAACTGAGCTGCTACCACAGAGTTCAATGCAATCATGGCAGATGCACAGTTGGAAGAAGAACCAACTGCCCTGAATTCGAATCTGTTACCCGTGAAGGCAAAAGGAGATGTCCTGTTTCTGTCGGTGTTGTCCAGCAAAATTTCCGGAATGCGGCCGATGTTTAATTTGAGATCTGTCTTCTCGTCAGGAGTCATTTTCTTCTCTCCTACCATCTCTTCAATCTGATCCAGCATGGCACTTACTTCTGTACCCAGGAAGGTGGAGATGATTGCCGGCGGAGCTTCGTTGGCTCCCAAACGGTGTGAGTTACTTGCCGAAACAATGGATGCACGAAGAAGATCCTGATTGTCATAAACTGCTTTGATGGTGTTGACAATAAAAGTCAGGAACTGAGTATTGGATTTTGGGTTTTTCCCTGGAGAATAGAGGTTGACACCTGTGTTAGTTGATAGTGACCAGTTGTTGTGCTTTCCTGACCCGTTGATACCAGCGAATGGTTTTTCGTGCAACAGTACCCTGAAACCATGGTGGCGGGCAATTTTGTTCATCAAATCCATCACCATCTGGTTGTGGTCGTTGGCAAGGTTGACCTCCTCGAAGATCGGAGCCAATTCGAATTGATTGGGAGCTACCTCATTGTGACGTGTTTTTACCGGGATACCCAATTTGTAGGCTTCATTCTCAAGATCAATCATGAAACAAGAAACCCGCTCAGGGATAGAGGCAAAATAGTGGTCTTCCAACTGCTGATCCTTGGCTGAAGAGTGTCCCATCAGGGTACGTCCTGTCAGAACAAGGTCAGGACGGGCGATGAATAGCGCTTCGTCAACCAAAAAATACTCCTGTTCCCACCCTAGATTGGCATTAACCTGGGTAACATTTTTATCAAAATATTGGCAAACATCAACGGCAGCATTATTCACAGCACTCAACACTTTCAACAAAGGTGCCTTATAATCAAGTGCCTCGCCTGTGTAAGCAATGAAGATAGTTGGGATACAAAGTGTGGTTCCTACAACGAATGCTGGGGAAGAGACATCCCATGCGGTATATCCCCTTGCTTCGAATGTATTTCTTATACCACCACTTGGGAATGAAGAGGCATCAGGTTCCTGCTGAGCCAATAATTTTCCGGGGAAGCTTTCAATAACACCACCCATCTCAGAATGATCAATAAAAGCGTCATGCTTCTCAGCCGTTCCGTCAGTCAAAGGATGAAACCAGTGCGTGTAGTGGGTTGCGCCGTTTTCGATGGCCCAGGTTTTCATTCCAATCGCAACCTGATCTGCGATCTTACGGTCGATTGTTGTTCCATTGTCGATGGCATCACAAATTCCCTTGTAAGAATCTTTGGAAAGATATTTCTTCATCTTGGGACGATCGAATACCAACATGCCATAATAATCAGATGTCAGATTCTCCTCCCTTTTGACCTCAATAGGCTTGCGTGTCATCAAAATCTCAAGTGCTTTAAATCTAAAAGTTGCCATTGCTATAATTTTAAAAAATAATAAATTCAAAATTTTCAGCTAAATTACACTTTTTTTCATACCACCCCCCAATTTTTCTATTCAAAAATCACGATTTCATGTTTTTTTAACATTAAAATCGATTTTTTACGTAATCTTACTCAGAAAATGTTTACTTTTTCTATCCAAAATAATATTTCGAACAAAAATGGCCGATTTTAGGGAATCGGCCATTTTTTCTGATAACACCGCAAATTTCAACCTTTTTCACCAAAAAAACGATAAAATTGCGTCACACACCTAATTCCATTGAAAAAATTCACCAATTGAAAATTTTCATTTGGTGAATGAATCGCGTCTGATTCAAGGCCAAATCCCATCAATATCGTTTTAATTCCTAAAACCTTTTCAAATGTTGAGACAATCGGAATGCTACCTCCGCTCCTGACAGGAACCGGCATCTTTCCATAGACCTTGAAATAGGCCTTTTCGGCAGCCAGATAGGCCGGATGATCAATAGGGCACAAATATCCCTGTCCGCCGTGGTGAATTTTTACATCTACTTTGACAGATTTCGGAGCAATGGATTCAAAGTACTCCTTAAACATCCCGGCAATTTTCTCATGATCCTGGTCTGGCACAAGTCTGGAACTTATCTTTGCATAAGCTTTTGATGGCAGGATAGTTTTGGATCCCTCGCCCGTATAACCTCCCCAAATACCGCAAACATCGAAAGTGGGCCGAATTCCGGTACGCTCACTTGTGGTATATCCCTCCTCTCCCATCAGCTCTTTGACATTGATGGCCTCCTTATATTTGATCTCATCAAAAGGATTCTGAGATAGTTTCAATCGTTCCTCCTTCGAAACCTCAATAACATCATCATAAAATCCGGGAATAGTAATCCTGTTTTGTGCATCTGTCATTTTTGAAACCAGCTTGCACAATTCATTAATCGGATTGGCTACAGCTCCTCCAAAAAGCCCTGAATGTAAATCCCTGTCAGGACCGGTAACTTCAACTTCCCAATAGGCCAATCCCCTTAATCCGGATGTAATGGATGGAGTATCTTTGGCTATCATACCGGTATCGGACACCAGGATAACATCCGCCTTCAACATCTCCTTGTGATCTTCACAAAATTTCTTCAGGTTCGTGGATCCGATCTCCTCCTCTCCCTCGATCATAAATTTCTTATTGCATGGCAACGTATTACTCCTGACAAGATATTCGAATGCCTTCGCATGAATGAAGGACTGTCCTTTGTCATCGTTAGCGCCTCTGGCCCATATTTTCCCATCCCTGATGACAGGTTCAAAGGGATCACTTACCCATTTTTCAATTGGATCTGCCGGCATGACATCCATGTGAGCATAGACCAATATTGTGGATTTTGAAGGATCGATGATTCTTTCGGCATATACTACGGGATTTCCCGGAGTTGGATAAATAGTTGCATGGTCAGCTCCGGCTTCCAGCAATATCTTTTTCCAATATTCTGCAGCCCTATGCATATCAGGCTTATGCCTCTCCAGTGAACTGACTGAAGGTATTCGGATCAGGTCAAATAGCTCATTTAAAAATCTTTCCTGATGTATTTTTATGTATTCATTTATCTGTTCCATATTCTTATTTTTCTTTGCTTATATTAATTCTTAGTCTGATCCTGTCAGGGATCGAATATTTGTAGAAATCATTGCATCTGTTAACAATATGTCCCGTAGGGATGCAATAGGTAAGGGATGAGGTAAATCCTTCATTGTTTTACCAAACACTATTGATATTAACAAAAGATTAATATTCGATATTCAACTTTCGGTTACAGAATTTTAATCCAATTTTGCTTAAATTTAGCGGTTTTTTAGCTGCTTTTTATCTCCAGCACTCAATTAATTTACTGACAATTATAGAATAATAACGATTATGACAAACAGTCGAAGAAATTTTATCCGGGATGCCGGTTTAACTGCTTCTGGTTTAGCGGTTCTGCCCAATGTAATGAGTTCCTGCGTTTCAGCAAACGATAAGGTTGTTGTGGCCTTAATAGGATGCAAAGGAATGGGATTCAATGATTTAACCGCCTTTCTAAAACAGCCGGGTGTTGTTTGTGCCGCGTTGTGTGATGTGGACAGCAACATTTTGAACCAGCGTGCAGCAGAAGTGGAGAAGATGACCGGGAAAAAGCCCGATTTATATGAAGATTTCAGAAAGGTAATTGACCGGAAGGATATTGATGCCGTTATTGTTGGAACACCCGACCATTGGCATTGCCTCCCGATGATCTACGCCTGTCAGTCAGGAAAGGATGTCTATTGTGAAAAGCCGCTTGGCAGAACAATCGAAGAGTGCAACCTGATGGTCAAAGCAGCCCGCAAATACAACAGGGTAGTACAGGTTGGACAATGGCAACGAAGCGATCCTCACTGGAAAGATGCGGTAGAATACGTGCACAGTGGAAAGCTTGGCAGGATTCGTTCCGCCCGGGCCTGGTCTTATGTAGGATGGAAAGGTGCAATTCCAGTTCAACCCGATTCAGAAGTGCCAGCAGGGGTAAATTACGACATGTGGCTTGGACCTGCCCCAAAACGCCCTTTTAACATCAACCGTTTTCATTTTACCTTCCGTTGGTATTGGGATTATGCCGGTGGCTTAATGACCGACTGGGGAGTCCATCTGCTCGACTATGCCCTTTTCGGGATGAATCAATATGTCCCTAAATCGGTAATGGCATCAGGAGGAAAATATGCTTTCCCAACTGATGCGATGCAGACACCCGATACCATGATGGCCATTTATGATTTTGGGGATTTCAACATCGTATGGGATCATACCATCGGAATTTACGGACAGAATTATGGACGTGGCCACGGTGTTGCCTTTATCGGAGAGTACGCCACTCTGGTTGTTGACCGGAATGGATGGGTGGTTATGCCGGAAACCAAAAGTACATCTGCAAAAGCTGACTTTGTACCGGTTCCACCTCAGGGAAGCACAGGTAAAGGTTTGGAGTTGCATGTCAAGAACTTCCTTGACTGCATGAAATCAAGGGAAAAGCCGAATTGTGATATCGAAATTGGCGCTCACATTGCAAGAATTTCATCGCTTGGAAACATTGCCTACCGCCTCGGACGACAGGTAAACTGGGATGGAGAAAAACAGAGCTTCAAGAATGATGCCGAAGCAGATCTGTTGCTAAAGGCAAATTACAGGGCTCCGTGGGAGTTGCCGAAGTTGTAATATTTTAAGACAAAAACTTTCCCAAAGTTTGGTTATTTTCATATTTTTCATCGTAACCAAAAACTTTGGGAAAGTTATCTTCTATAAAAAGCCGGATCACTTTTTCACCTCCCTGTAATACAACTCTTTCGCCTCAATCTTCATTCCCGGATTGTGGCCCTGGATGGCAAAATGGCCCGATTTGTACTCTTTGTCATCGTAAGTCATCACCAATTTTCCATTGATCCAAAACTGAATGTGTTCGCCAACCATCTTTATATGGTATTCGAACCATTCCCCATCTTTGGTCAGCAATTCAGTGGCTTTCCCGGTAGGTTTACCGGGTTTCCAAAGCCAACCGGTATAAGCGTCCTGGTTGTGGCAAATCTGCGCTTCATATCCACGCGGAAAACCATCGATGTTGTCGGTAGGAGGGTTACACCTGAAATAGAACCCACTGTTGCTTTTAGATCCCGGATCTGAAGAGATCCGAAACATTCCTTTTGCCTCAAAATCGGTACAGGTGGCATCTGCATAAATATGGCCCATGCCGCCCACGCCAACCATTACGCCGTTCTCTACGCTCCATTTTGCCTTTCCGTGAACGGTCCATCCTGCCAGATCCTTGCCATTAAACAGGGATTTCCACTTTTTAGCTTCAGTTTTGCCTGCAAAAAGCAGCATGATGACCACCAGTAATAAAGTTAATTTGTTTTTCATTTTGTTGTAATTAAGTTGATTAAACGATTCTGATCTTATTGAAAAATTCGTTGGAAATTTTCCCGGTTATTTTCACATAAAATGAGCTGATTTGTTGACTCGCTTTTGCGTCTCCCTTTGCGAACTTTGCGTGAACTAATAGCAAATGGTTCACGCAAAGTTCGCAAAGTGAAAATCCGCAGAGTACGCAAAGACAAAATCAATCATATAACATCTCCTTCGTTGGATCCGGCTCTTGTTTTCTCACCGGCTGCAGTACGGATGATCTGCATATCTTGCTGTAGCCTTTGCGAAAACATGGCCAAGTCGGAGCTGTGGATAATGAGGTTGACCCCTTCCGTCATCCATCTCAGTTGTCTTTCCGGAGATTCTGAAAAGTGAATGCCAACTGCCAACCCTTTCTCCCTGGAAATCCGGATGATTTTTTTAACTGCCTCTTCAAATACAGGATGATCATACTGTTCTGGCAGTCCAAGACTGATGGAGAGATCGTGAGGCCCAATAAAGACCGCATCCAGACCGGGGACTGACAAGAGCTCCTCCAACCTGTTCAAAGCAGGTACACTTTCAATATTTGCCACACAAACATTTCCTTCGTTCCATTTGTCAAGATAGGTTTTGAGGGATTTTTCAATCTTATCAGGATTCTCCAACACCTTGTCCAGCAGTTCTCCTTTCAATGGCCTATATTTCATGGCACCAACGAGTTCTTTCACCTGATTTACATTTTCCAGATAGGGAGCCACTACGCCCTCTGCCCCGGCATCCATCATTTGGCAAACCCGGTATGGATCCGGGGAAGGTATCCGCACAATGGGGGCAATCCCCATGGCCCGAAAAGTCTGGCACATGCGCGCAATCTCCATTCTTTCGAGAGGTATATGCTCCGTATCCAAAAAAACAAAATCCAATCCAGCACGCTTGGCAATAGCCGGCCAGGTAGGTGCAGTCGATGCAATACATGTACCATACACCATCTGCCCTGCTTTAATCTTTTTAAGCAAAGTCTTTTCCATCAGTAGTTTAATTAGCTTGTAATGTTAATAGTAGGATTCGAAACCAATTCATGAATCCATGGCAATTTACTAATTTGTTGCGCTCGTTCAAAATATATTTGTTGGGCTTTCCTTTTCGGAATTTTAAACATAAATTTGGGAGTCGGACCATGTTTTTTCCACAACTACCGTGAAGGTTGGTCTTTACCGGATATGCCCGCTTAACAGGGATTTACATTATTGTATCGCAGTCGCCGGAAGCATTAATTTCCGGCGATTCTTTTTAGCTGCCCTATTTTGTACTACCTTTGCAGCCGGAAAAAAGAAGAGGACTAGGAGAGGGGGAGACCGGGAGACTTGGAGAAGGGGCGAGTGCGACTCCAGACTTTCAAGGATTAAAAGGGTTTAACGGAAAAAGAACCGGTCCCTGAGCGTAGTCGAAGGGCAAACATTTCAAACTCCCAAATCTTTTTAATTCGT
>JAVHPO010000165.1:14495-18454 GCA_036170635.1 Prolixibacteraceae bacterium
TAATCTGTTTTTTTTATGATATCTGTTGAAGAACTATATGTCGAATTTGGTGGTTTTGAGCTTTTCAAACAGGTGAGTTTCATCGTTAATCCACGCGACCGTATTGGGTTGGCAGGCAGAAATGGAGCCGGAAAATCCACCCTTCTAAAAATTTTCGCAGGAAAACAGATTCCAACTTCCGGGAGGGTTGTTGCCCCCAAAGATGTCAAAATCGGCTACCTCCCCCAGCACATGGATACAACCGACTCAAACACTGTTATCCAGGAGGCAGCCAGAGCTTTTGAAGAGATTCATGTTCTGGAAAACAGGCTCAATTTTCTGAGCAATGAACTTTCCGTCCGGGAGGATTATGATTCGTTGGAATACCACCAGATCATGGATGAACTGCACGAAGTGAATGATCGTTTTCACCTGCTCGGTGGCAGTAACTTTCACGCCGACATAGAACAAACATTGATTGGTCTTGGCTTCGACCGGAAAGATTTTGAAAGACAAACCTCCGAATTTTCGGGCGGATGGCGTATGCGGATCGAACTTGCAAAAATACTCCTCCAGAAACCACATGTTTTCCTGCTGGACGAACCGACCAATCACCTGGATATTGAATCAATACAATGGCTCGAAAGCTTTTTAAAGGATTATCACGGAGCAGTGGTATTGGTCTCCCACGACCGTGCCTTCCTGGATAATGTCACCAACCGAACCGTTGAAATAAGTCTTGGGAAAATATACGACTACAAAGTCAATTACAGCAAATACCTGGTACTTAGGGTAGAGAGGCGCGAACAGCAATTGGCCTCCTTTCGCAACCAGCAAAAAATGATCCAGGACACCGAAGATTTCATTGAACGATTCCGGTACAAAGCCACCAAGTCGGTGCAGGTTCAATCGCGTATCAAACAACTGGATAAAGTCGATAGAATAGAAGTCGATGAAGAGGATACAAGGTCCCTGAACATCAGGTTCCCTCCCTCACCCCGATCAGGAACAGTCGTATTCAAGGCAGTGGAACTCTCCAAATCCTATGGAGATTTACAGGTGCTGGACAAGGTAGATCTCACCATCGAAAGAGGTGAAAAGATTGCATTTGTTGGAAAAAACGGAGAAGGCAAAACTACCATGGCACGTATCCTGATGCAGCAACTCGAATGCACCGGAGAGCAGCAATTGGGTCACAACGTCAAGATTGGGTATTTTGCACAAAATCAGGCATCCCTCCTTGATGAGGAGATTACCGCGCTCGAAACCATTGATCAGATTGCTGTTGGGGATATCAGGACCAAAATCAGGGATATCCTTGGAGCCTTCATGTTTTCAGGCGAAGATGTGGATAAAAAGGTGAAGGTCTTGTCGGGAGGTGAAAGATCGAGGCTGGCCATGATCCGTTTATTGCTCGAACCGGTCAACTTTCTCGTATTGGATGAGCCTACCAACCACCTCGATATACATTCGAAGGGAATATTAAAAAAAGCGCTGCTCGATTTCGATGGCACCCTTCTATTGGTCTCTCACGACCGTGAATTTTTGGATGGACTCGTCAATGTAGTTTATGAGTTCAAAAATAAAAAGATCAGGCAGCACCTGGGCGGAATCTATGAATTTTTGCAGAAAAAAGAGCTTGATTCACTTCGTCAGCTTGAGATCAATACGCCGGTCAAGAGAGAAAAAAAAGAACCTATCAAAGAGTTAACTGTTGTCTCTTTTGAGGAGCGCAAAGAGATCAATAAAATGATCAGCAAACTGGAAAAGCAGATCTCTGAGTTGGAAACTTATATCTCCAAACTGGAGAATGAGATCACCATCACTGATATATACATGAGCGATCATCCCGAAAAAGTGGATAGTGATTTGCTGAGCAAATACGAAGCCACCAAGAAACAATTGGATGTCGAACTAAGCAGGTGGGCAGATCTGAACAGCGACCTGGAAAAATGGAACATAAAAAAACCTGAATAATAGGTAATTATGGAAGACAAAAATTTTGTATTCGGATTGCACTCCACCATTGAAGCCATCAATGCCGGAAAAGAGATAGACCGTATTTTGATCCGAAAAGGATTGCAGGGGGAATTGTATATGGAGTTGATGAAACTGATCAGACAATTTGAGATCCCATTCCAGCAGGTCCCGGTCGAACGCATTGACAGGGTAACGCGCAAAAACCACCAGGGTGTAGTCACTTTTATCTCTCCCATTGCCTATCAACCAATTACGGAGATCATCCCTATGATTTTTGAGGAAGGGAAAAATCCACTCATTCTGGTGCTTGACAGAATAACCGATGTCAGAAACTTTGGGGCCATTGCCCGATCAGCAGAAGTTGCAGGAGTTGATGCCATTCTTATTCCTGAAAAAGGAGCCGCTCAGATCAATGCCGATGCCATCAAGACCTCATCCGGAGCGCTGCTTACTATTCCGGTATGCAGGGAGAAAAATCTAATCAATGCAGTTCGGTTTTTGCAGAATTCCGGACTCAAAGTGATCGCAACCTCCGAAAAGGGAGACTTAAATTACTTCAGTTGCGATATGACAACACCATTGGCAATAGTAATGGGCTCGGAAGAGACAGGAATCGATTCAGCCATCTTAAAAATCGCAGACGAATGGACAAAAATCCCTCAACTTGGCACCATTCAATCCCTGAATGTCTCAGTTGCGGCAGGAATTCTTCTGTTTGAAGCAGTCCGACAAAGGATATTAATCTGCTAAAAGATCACAACCAAAAAATAAAAAAAGGATGAAAAGCAATTTTCATCCTTTTTTTATTTTTTATCATACCCCCCTTATTTTTCATGAATATACTGAAAAATATATGTGTTTTTCGATTTGTACCCCATATTTTTTACATACTGTTTGTTAATTAATCATTAATTTGAAGTATACCCCCCTATTTTTTCATTATTCCTCGAAATATAATACGTATGTTTGCGGTAGAAGATAAAAACAAGGGGGGTGTCAGTAAAAATTATGATTTTTTGAAAGCTTCCCCAAAAATTTTAGAGACAACAGAATATTAATCTTAAATCCTATGATCATGAAACTGAAATTTAAAGAAATCCGACTTTCCCTTGCATTTTTCCTGTTATTTGCTTTAGTAAGCAATTTTTCTTTTGGAACCGGATCCACCCAAATCTGGATCCCATCAACCGACTTCCAAAAGTTTAAAACTTTACATCTGGGCATTGACAATTATTTGAGAGTAAAAAACCAGGCTGATGGAAGCCGTGGTGCCGGAGTTTATGACATCGGTCTGACAGCAGGAATTCTCCCCTGGGAGAAATTTCAAGCCGAAGTTGGAATCGACTATCTCGGCATGGGTGATGGCATCTACGACAAAAGCCCTGTCTATTTCAATCTAAAACTTGGTATGCCGGAAGGTGCCTTATTCAAAGGAGCTCCTGCGATTGCCTTTGGCGGTCAAAATTTTGGAACCAAATCGAATCTAACCAATTACAACGTGGTTTACGGTCTTATCGCTAAAACCATCCCTGTACTTGGAAGAGTATCCGCCGGTTATTATACCGGAAATAGTAAAATCCTTGTGGATGAGAAAGGTGCATTGGCACAAAGTGGAGTTTTACTATCCCTGGACCGTGCAATGACAGAAATCTCCGACAAACTTTGGTTTGCAGTTGATTACCAGGGTGGAAAAAACTATTTAGGAGCTTTGAATGTTGGTTTTTCATGGGCATTTACCTCCAAAATATCGGTCATTTTTGCCTACGACATATACAACAACCACAATGTTGCATACAACACCAATAACCTCAATGTCAATTCGTTCACCACACAATTGGATATAAACTTTTGATTCCCTGGATTTGCCCTATGTGGATATCAGGCCGATTGAGCATAATCAAAATCAAAACAAATATTTAGTCCACTCAGAATTAGTAACATACATAAAAAAATTGAAATGAAAAAAATTGAAGCCATTATAAGAACCTCCAAGTTCGAGG
>JAVHPO010000166.1:0-3973 GCA_036170635.1 Prolixibacteraceae bacterium
ACATCCCACGAAAAAGGGCGGCCAATCGGTCGCCCTTTTATATAAATTACCAACATTTGGCTTATTTAAGCAAAATATTTACCTGATTGTAAACATTCTCGGCAGTAAATCCGAGCTGTTCGTCCAATACCTGATATGGGGCAGAAAAACCAAACGAGTTCAATCCCCACACTGCACCATCGTCTCCAACCAATCCTTTCAATGTAACCGGCAGACCTGCCGTCAATCCAAACTTGGGAATGCCGGGAGTAAGAACCTGATGCTGATAGACTTTCTCCTGTTCCCTGAACAGTCCTTCAGAAGGAGCAGAAACTACGCGAACTTTTTTCCCGTCCCTTGACCTGAGCAGTTGAGCCCCTTCAACAAGTGTTGCAACTTCAGATCCTGAAGCAACAAGAATTACATCCGGTTGATCACAGGCTTCCACTATATAGGCACCTTTGGCCAATTGTTTGGCCTCTTCAACTCTATTTGTAACAGCCGGAAGATCTTTGATATTTTGTCGTGAAAGTATAAGTGCAGTAGGAGTGGATGTATTCTCCAGTGCGATTTGCCATGCGACCGTAGTTTCAGATGCATCAGCAGGTCTCAGTACCAAAACGGAATTGTCGCCGTGGTGGTTCTTTAGTTGTTCCATCAGGCGTAATTGAGCTTCATGTTCAACAGGTTGATGGGTTGGACCATCCTCTCCAACCCTGAAAGCATCATGCGTCCAGACAAACTTAACAGGAAGCTGCATAAGGGCCGACATGCGCAAGGCAGGTTTCATGTAATCTGAAAATACGAAGAAGGTACCACAAACAGGGATTACTCCGCCATGCAGAGCCATTCCGTTCATCACACAGGCCATGGTGAGTTCACATACTCCTGCCTGAAGGAAAGCTCCTGAGAAGTCTCCATTCGTAAAAGCGTGACTATTGTTGAGAAAACCGTCAGTTTTATCCGAATTGGATAGGTCGGCAGAGGCAACGATCATATTTTCCACTCCTTTCGCAAAAGCTGCCAACACCGTTGCAGAGGCATTTCGTGTTGCGGCACCCGGTTTTTGCGCAATTTTGGAGAAATCAAATTCTGGCGTTTCCCCAGATAGGAAGATCTCCAGTTTTTTTTCCAAATCCGGATTTGCAGCAGCCCATTTATCCTCTTCGAGATTTTTTTCATCTGCCCATTTGAGCAAAACTGCTTTCCTTTTCCTGTAGAGTTCTTCAACTTCAGGGAAGATCAAAAAAGGATTTTCAGGATCACCTCCAAGATTTGCGATGGTCTTTTTAAAAGAAGCGCCGGCATGAGAGAGGGGTTGGCCATGTGTTGAGCATTGACGCTCAAAATTGGAACCATCTTCCTTCACCGCACCTTTTCCCATAATCGTCTTTCCAATGATCAAAGATGGACGTTTCTTCTCCTTTAAGGCCGATTTAAGCGCTTCACGGATCTCTCCTGCATCGTTGCCATTGATCGTAGTAACATTCCAGCCCCAGGCCTTATATTTGGCTGAGGTATCCTCGGAGGTCACTGAACAAGTTTCCGTTGATAACTGAATGTCGTTGGAATCATAAAACATGATGAGGTTGCTCAATCCAAGATGCCCGGCCAACCGGCCTGCTCCCTGGGATATCTCCTCCTGCACTCCCCCATCCGAAATAAAAGTATAGGTCTTATGGGCCATCCATTCTCCAAAGCGGGAAACCAAAAAGCGTTCGGTAATGGCAGCGCCTACTGCCATGGTATGGCCTTGGCCCAAAGGACCAGAAGTATTCTCAACACCCCTTTCCGGATCAACTTCCGGGTGACCGGGGGTTACTGAGCCCCATTGGCGAAAATTTTTGAGGTCTTCCATGGAAAAATGACCTCCCATCGATAGTACAGAATATAACATGGGTGACATGTGTCCCGGATCCAGGAAAAATCTATCCCTGAAAGGCCAGCTCATGTCTGCCGGATCATAGTTTAAAAATTCAGAATAGAGGATATTGATAAAGTCTGCTCCTCCCATGGCCCCTCCGGGATGACCGGAATTGGATTTTTCAACCATTGCAGCAGAAAGGATCCTAATGTTATCTGCAGCTTTGTTGACAATTGTATTGTTCATCTTTAAAATTTAGAATAGGTTTAATTAATTGGGGAGTATGATTCGAACCATTAAAATCCCATCAATTCCTTCAATTTTTTGTTTAACCTCCTCTGCAATAATATTTTGGTCTGTATCGATGATATTATAGGCAACCTCGTTTTTGTTACGGTTGAGCATATTGGAGATATTGATCCCTTCTTTAGCCAAAATTGAGGTAATTTGACTTACCATGGTAGGAATATTGCGGTTGGCAATTATAATTCTTGCACAACATGTGCGATCCATGGTTGCTTTAGGAAAATTCACAGAGTTTCTGATGTTTCCGTTTTCCAGAAAATCTATCAGTTGATTGGCACCCATGATCGCGCAATTTACTTCAGATTCGTTGGTGGAAGCCCCTAAGTGCGGAATTGGAATAACTCCGGGGACATTTAGCATAGTCGAATCCGGAAAATCAGTTACATAACAGGCAACTTTTTTACGTTCAATGGCTGCAATGATATCCGGGTTTGAAACCAACTCGCCCCTCGCAAAATTTAATATCTTAACCCCGTCTTTCATGACGGCAATTTTTTCTGAGTTGATTAATCCACGGGTTGCATCCATCAAGGGAACATGCAAGGTAATGAAATCGGCTTGTGAAAGGCACCCCTCAATACTCTCTGACCTGACGATGCTTTGGTCAAGCTTCCACGCGTGATCAACTGTGATAAATGGATCGAAGCCGATTACCTTCATTCCAAGGGATTTTGCCACATTGGCTACCAATACACCGATGTCGCCCAAACCAATGATGGCAAGGGTTTTTCCTTTCAGCTCTATTCCTCCAAAGGCAGCTTTTCCTTTTTCAACGAGAGCCGGAACCTTGTCGCCCTCGGCTTGCAGAGTCTGGGCCCAGGCGATGCCACCGGCAATATCCCTTGAAGCCAGTAACATTCCGGCAATCACCAATTCCTTTACGGCATTGGCATTGGCTCCCGGTGTATTAAAGACCACAATACCTTTATCTGTACAACGATCAATTGGAATGTTGTTCACTCCGGCACCGGCCCTTGCCACAGCTTTGAGAGATGCAGGAAGTTCCATTTCATGCATCGAAAAACTACGTAACAAAATAGCATCCGGATCAGGAGTCTCACTGACTATCTCATACTTTGACAATGGAAAAACCTGAAGACCTTCGCGGTCAATCTTATTCAGCGTTTGAATTTTTAGCATTTTGATCTTTTTTTAGGTGACCTGATTAATTGAAGCAAATATCATGATAATTGGTGCAAGATGAAACAACATGCAGACAATTTTAACGTTAAATTCAAATACCCAGAAAGTTCAAAATAAATTTCACTCTCATCTCAGGATTTGTCTTTGGTAAGTAAACTAATTTATAACGATATTTCAAATAGGCTTTTACAATTTGCTCATGTATTGAAAGAGCCTCCTCAAAATTTTCCCTTCTTATTTCATCCTGAGTATAAATGTCCTCCCATGGCGGAGTTACGAAAACATGCGGTGCATAACGATTGGCCAAAACAACCTCCTCAATAAAGGAGGAAGGCTTCTTCTTCTTGTACCATGAATAAGCAATTTGGTCAGGTAAACCTCTGTCAGAAAAGGCAATTGAATTGATCCCGGCTTCATTTAAAAATCTTAATCTTTCATAAGCCACTCTCTTTTCGAAATCCAATGGTATTTGATTAGTACCTACTTGCACATTAACTTCCGGGTGCGTTTGAAGCAAGCTTCTGGCTCCTTCATCACATACTGGAAAGTTCCTTTTCGCCAAAAGATTTACAACTGTTGTTTTACCAAATCCAGGTCCGCCTGTAATGACATAAACCATGATAGAAAAGGATAAAGGATAAAGTAAAAAGGATAAAGTAAAAAGGATAAAGTAAAAAGGAT
>JAVHPO010000167.1:0-3933 GCA_036170635.1 Prolixibacteraceae bacterium
ATTTCATTTGGATACCGAACTTCTATCGCATATCCCTGTAACTCTGAAACTATTTCATAATAATTATGGAAATCCAAATCCTTTTGAACTATCAAATCCAGTAAATAAACCAAATCATGCGTAAATTTAAAGGGGATTGATAGAAAAATCAAATATGCTTTTAGATATTTCTCAACTGCTTGCTGACAATGAAAAGTAACTGTGTCAAGGTATTCGGGAATATGCAAATAGGTAATCTTTGCAGTACCCAGATCATGATCGCCTTTACTAAGCCATAGCTCTATTTCTTTAATTGGCCCGCTCATATAATGTCTTTCCAGTTTTCAAAACTTCATATACAAAACTGAATTTACTTTCTTCAAATTCAGCAATTTCGTCAGGAGTGAAAACAATCAGGTCGATGGGAATCATTGCACCATAAAGCATTTTCCTTACTTGCACCGTTCTTTGTGGCCTTGGCAATTCAGATGCCTTAATCACCAATAAATCCAAATCACTGTCTTCAGTAGGTTTTCCGGAAGCATACGATCCAAAAAGGATTATCCTGTCCGGATTGTATCCGAAAACAATTTTCGCAACTATATCAGCTATTTTTTCGCTACCAATCATTGCTTTTTTTTGCTAATTTACAATATTTTATTAAATCTCTTTTAGATCAGGTAAAAATACATAGATCGTCAACTATCAACAATAAACAAAATGGTATGAGGTACATGGTAGCTGAACTGCTTTTCTCCATAAAAAAAGCATGGTTTGAAAATAACATGATTTGTTTAAAAAACAGGCTCGATCTCTTTCTCCCTGATCAAATTCCACGCTTCGACGAAACCTGATTCATCGGCAATCACTATGCCATTCTTTCGCAATAATTTTCTGACTATTTTCTGATTGGGCTTGCTGAATTTCGAAAGTAAGGAGTTTCTGGTTGGGTTAACTGGAGTATATCCTTTCTCCTGAGCATATAAAAAATAGCTGTAAGCCGGTTCATAAGCCATACCTGATTTGCTGTAATAGGTATTACATGGCTCCAAATTTACTTTCCGATAAGCGAGCAGCGATATTTTACCTTTGCTAAGAAGTTCAAAATAACTCTGACCATGCATATACTCCCCGCAATATTGCCTGCTGAAATGCCGGCTATTCCCATTGGGTCCGTGTATCGTAAATCCATTCAAACTAATTTTATCGATAACTATCTGAGCAGCAATGGATGAATTGTAATAGATTAATTCATCCCGGTAAGTACTGTAGCTCAATCCCAAATCGGAGATTCTGGTTCCATCGGTAAGTTCAATTTCCCCCATTAGAAATTTATCGTATAAATAGGGCTTCCCGGTATAATTTGGATATGGAAT
The DNA here is from genome assembly GCA_036170635.1 of Prolixibacteraceae bacterium. Classification (GTDB taxonomy): domain Bacteria; phylum Bacteroidota; class Bacteroidia; order Bacteroidales; family Prolixibacteraceae; genus CAINVV01. The sequence goes on from JAVHPO010000167.1 coordinate 1,356, forward strand.
AAACCGGGCGCCCCTTATCTTCCCTGAAGTTTGGCTAGTCTTATCTGCTTGCTGGGCAAAGACTCCGGCAGAAAATAATACTCCTGCGACCGATAGAAATAACAGCAGTTTAGAAGTCATATCAGTTTACTTCAAAAAATTGTTCATTGTAAAACACCTCCCCATCCCTGGTAATTCCCCGCACAACTACCATATAACTTCCCTTTATATCGGAGGTTTCAAAATCAAGTGTAATGGTCTCTTCCGGCTTTATACCCGGTTCCCAAAGCAAAACTTTACGAAGATCCGGTTCATTTTGAATATACTCTTTGGCTTTATTTAAATAGCCATCAGGTTGAATAGCATCCAGGTTAAGTTTTATCAATTCATCCGATTCAGGCAAATATTTATTTACCTGTTTGGAGGAATAAATGGCAACAACTCCGGGGAACCCAAGATCACCGAAAAATCTTTCTCTCCTGCATATTTCAATTCTGTCGATATCTTTGGACCCCATATTCTTAATGAAATTGAGATCCTGTACTGGAATTCCATTAAGCAAAACAAGTGGCGGGTCGTTGAAATAATTTTGGGTGGCGGGATTGAATATTTGCATTGTTGGGATACGGTTGTAGGCTCTAAACTTAACACCCAGCAAAAGTTCACGGGATATTTCTGTAAAATCGGGAAGATCTAAAAACAGATTTGGCCGAACTGTCTCTGTTGGAAGGCCGAAAAATGGGTAATCATTTTTCTTCATGGACAAAGGAAGAGGGACAGCTATTTCCTGGTATCCAAAAATCTTTCGTAGGGTTGTAGCATCAATCAGATTTTTAACGACTTTTTGAAGCTCATCCGAAATTGGTCTTGCTTCGAAGGTTGGCAAACAGTCGGTCAGGCTATCCCGCCGATCTGGAATGATTTTGACCAATCGTTTCTTCGCTGGGTCGAAACCCTGAACCACAACGGGAACCCTCCCCTCATAATCATTAAGCTGAAAGTGAAAACGCCCATCTTCTCCAGTGAAAAAATATTGCAAGACCGGAATGGAATCCGGTACGGACAAGAAAACTAATCCTTTTTTAAATGGTGCACCCGAAGCCAGATCTTTTAACGATCCATCTAAAACGACACCTTCTTTTTCAATCATTTGGCCTTTAATGGTTTTTAGTGCCTTTGTGAAGGTACGGGAATTAACCCCCTGAGTAGTTCCAGCTACAGAGACCATTAGGTTATCCTTCACCTGCGAAAGCATTTCCGGCGATAACCTTAATGTCATTTTAGCCTTTGTTCTGGGGTTGTAGCTCTTTTCGAGACCACTCATTTTGACAGGGGCCTGTTTATCCCTGATAGGTTCAATCCCTGAAGAAGCTAAAACAGTAACTGTTTCTGATAAACCTGTAAATCGATTACAAATAAACAGCTCTTTAACGGTGATATTTTGATTGGTCCTGCTGGAGACAGCGAGAAGATAGGTTCCGGTTTTAAGGGAATCTGTCAGATAAATATATCCATCCGCCTGATGACCGGAAATCTTTTTGTTGATACCTGTAATAATTTTGCCGTTGGAATTAAGGAGATCAACATGTATGATGCCGGATTGGTCATCTGAAGGTGCAAATACTTTGACAAGAATAGTTTCACCACTGGTATAAAATTCACGGTCGGAGAATAACCTCAGGCATTGTTTATCCTGAGCTTTCCCATAAAAGCTTGCCAAAAACAGCAATATGATGATGTATATTCTCACGTTAGGATTCTATTTCTTATAAAGGTGTATTTCTATAGCTGCCTATTAATCGAGCTTATAATGTTTTGCCCAGGATTATTCTTCCCACCAGTCAGGCGGTTTCAGTGGCGGAGGATCTGGATTATCCCTTGTCCTTGGTGCTGCATAAATTTTGCCCATATAAGGGATGTCGGGATATCTGAAGATTTCACGTTCAATATACTTTCCAGGAGGTGGGTTCAAATAAAAATAGTATCGGTACTGTCTGAAAGAATTGAGGTCGAAGAATCCATAAACTTTTTCAGAAGGAGTGGTTGAACAATGAATGTTGCCTTGAATCTGAGTCTGAACCGGATCGAACAGGCTACCAGACGCTCCAAACTGGTTGTTCAGCTTTTGGTGAAAATCATAAGATTCCTTCGAGGTTCCGTATAAATCTATCATGACAATATGCCCGCATGAGGTCAGTGAATCGGAAAAGAGATAGGTGAATGGAATGTATGACAAGGTTAGCAGATTGTATTTTTCAATCACCGATGACTGGTTAAAACCAGCAGGCCCGGCGATTTTGAAATGTTGGTTGTCGGTAAAGGAGTACCATCCGTAGGCAGAAGGATACAATGATTTTCCTGAAGAGTTTGTATCCCAACTCCATTCTACCAGATTTCTGACTTTAAAACGATAATATGACAAGGCAGTGGTTATTGGCAGGTCGGCATACAATTCCCTCCCCGGGTAATCAAAGGTTTGGAGGTCATTCATTGGTGTGTTGACATAAACTGTTTTGACCAGATACTCTGTATAGAATTTTTTCAGTTCCGGAATCGGAGGCATGGTATAGGCCAACGATTCAAATGTCTCATTTTGGAT
>JAVHPO010000168.1:0-3916 GCA_036170635.1 Prolixibacteraceae bacterium
GCCTGGATCTCTTCACCGTTTCCCCGTTTCAATGTTTTCAGAAATCGTCCTAGTCCCCCCGTCATTCCTGTCATCTCCGTCATTCCTGTCACCTCATCTCTCCGTCATTTCCTCTCCAGATCCAGATAAGAATAATCAAATTCGTTTTTCTCATCATAAAGGTCTTCCCGGGCGGTCTCGCACCACTCACTGAAATCTATTGAAGGGAAAAAAGTATCTGCTTCCAGATCCTTGTGCACCAGGGTCAGGTAGAGTTTTCCTGCTAAGGGATAGAACTGACGGTAAATCATGCCGCCTCCGATAATAAATGCCTCGGGTTCGTTCTGAACCTGGGCAACGGCTTCTTCGATAGAATTGACTGATTCACAACCCGCGAATGTTTCTCCGGGGATATCCGTAATCACAATGTTCCGGCGATTGGGAAGCGGGGCTTTTGGCAGTGAGTAAAAGGTTCGCTTGCCCATGATGAGCGCCTTCCCGGTGGTGATTTTTTTAAACCGTTTCAGATCATCTGGGAGATGAAACAGCAGGTCGTTGTTCAGGCCGATGGCAAAATTCTGAGCTATGGCAACGATGATGGAGATATTGGGATGTACCATTTTTTAGGGATAGATAGTAATTAGTCTAATTCGAGGCATTTCATGACGCATGCTGCAATTTATGTTCTTTATCTGCAGCATAAGCCAAACAAGCTTTGATATCCTGAATTGTCAGTTCAGGGAAGTCCGCAATAATTTCTTTAAATTCCATTCCGGCGGCCAACCAACCTAAAACGTCATAAACTGTAATCCTTGTATTTCTTATACATGGCTTCCCAAATCTTTTATTGGGATTCCTTTTTATAATATTTTTATACTCAACCATATCGAAATCATTTTTCTCAAACACAAAGATAATCATTAAAGACCATAATTGGACAGATTATGACAATGCGGCCTATTTCAATTCATTGCGGTGAAAAAAATCACCACGAAGGTCACCAAGGGCTACACAAAGGAACTTAAAGTAAATCCGAATAGTTTGCCCCCTCGCCAAGTATCCCTCTCTCCCTCCTTTTTCTACACCGACACTTCTCCCTTTATATGTGGATGCGCTTGGTAGTTAATGAGTTCGAAATCCTCAAATTTGAAATCGAAGATACTTTTAACCTCCGGATTGATCTTCATCTGCGGGAGCGGATAGGGTTCGCGGGAGAGCTGAAGCCTGACCTGGTCCAAATGGTTGTTGTAGATATGGGCATCACCAAAAGTATGGACGAAATCTCCGGGCTGAAGTCCGGTTACCTGTGCGACCATCAGGGTGAGCAGGGCATAGGAGGCAATGTTGAAGGGAACCCCTAAAAACACATCCGCACTTCGCTGGTACAACTGGCACGACAGCTTTCCGTCGTTGACGTAAAACTGGAAAAGCAGGTGGCATGGAGGAAGTTTCATCCTGTCAATGTCTCCCACATTCCAGGCGCTCACAATCAGCCTGCGAGAAGAGGGATTGCTTTTGATCTGTTCGATCAGTTGCGAGATCTGGTCAATCTCCCGGCCATCCGATGCAGACCATGAACGCCATTGGTGCCCGTAAACTGGTCCAAGTTCGCCGTCATCGCCAGCCCATTCGTTCCATATTTTCACGCCGTTGTCCTGCAGATATTTGACATTGGTATCCCCATTCAGGAACCACAACAACTCGTGGATGATCGATTTAAGGTGAAGTTTTTTGGTCGTTACTACCGGAAAACCCTCTGCAAGGTTGAATCGCATCTGGTAGCCAAATCGGCTGATGGTGCCGGTTCCGGTACGGTCTGACCGCTCATTTCCGGTTTCCAGCAGGTGAGTTAAAAGGTCGAGATATTGTCGCATGTGATTTTTATTCTTCGGTTAATTCCCTGTCGGGATCGCCTCTTTTGCTGATTTCGTCCCTGATGACTGAGGCTTTTTCGTACTCTTCGTCCTGAACGGCCTTTTCGAGCATCTCGTTCAATTCATCAAGGGTAAATTCATCGTACACGGAATGTTCGTCCAATTCATCTTCCAGTGCTTCCTCTTCCGCTTTATCATTAAAATCAATGAGAATTCCTGTTTGACCCATTACCTCTTCGGTGGTGTAGATGGGGCAGTTGCATCGCAAGGCAAGGGCAATGGCATCGGATGTTCTGGAGTCAATGTTGAAATTACCTTTCTCTCCGGAGAGTTTCATTTCGGCATAAAAAATACCCTCTTCAAAAGCATGGATAAAGACTTCTGTGATCTGAATGCCGAAGGTAGAGAGGACAGTGGTGAAAAGATCGTGCGTCAATGGGCGCGGGGGTTTTAATCCCTCCAGATTGATGGCAATAGCCTGAGCTTCTACGGCTCCAATGATGATGGGAATGCGTCTGTTCCCATCCATTTCGGCCAGAACCAGGGCATAAGCGCCCGACTGATCCTGACTGTAAGAGAGCCCTAGAATTTTCAATCTGATTTTTTTCACACGCGAAGCAAAATTAAACAATACCAAATCCCAAACGGCGAATGAAAATATAAAAATTAAACGTTAGTTCAAATTTTGATTAACATTTCATTGCCTATACAAAGATAGAATATTTGTACTACAGAAGTCCGCGTTTTTTCAACAAAGGAGTGATATCCGGATCCTTTCCCCTAAATTTTTGATAGATGGCCATTCCCTCATCTGTTCCGCATTTGGTAAGCAGTTCTCGGAATTTTGCCGCCAAAACGGGATTAAAAATATCGCCGGAGGATTTGAATGCATCAAAGGCATCCGCATCAAGCACCGCAGCCCAGGTGTAAACATAGTAACCTGCTGTGTACCCGCCGCTGAAAGAGTGTTGAAAATAGGTGCTTCTGTATCGCGGAAGAATTTCGTCGATCAAACCGATTTTCTCCATCGATTGTTTCTCGAAAGCCCTGATGTCGCTGATAGCAGGGTTGGCCGCAGTATTGTAGTCCAAATCAAGAATGGAGGCTGCAAGAAGTTCTGTAGTGATAAATCCCTGATTGAACTGAGCGCTTTTTTCCAGCTTGTCGATCAGTGCATCCGGAATGACCTTGCCCGTTTTGTAATGTTTGGCATAGGCTTTTAATACTTGTGGCTCTGCAGCCCAGTTCTCATCAATCTGAGATGGCAGCTCGACGAAATCGCGCGGAACATCCCTTGAAGTGCGGTCGTAAGGACCATCGGCAAAAACACTGTGCAGCGCATGACCAAATTCGTGAAAGGCTGTTGTTACCTCCTCGAAACTCAGCAAAGCCGGAGCATTCCCGGTAGGACGAGTGAAATTCATTACCATGGAAATGATTGGGTCAATCTTCTGTCCGTTACGGTACTGACGACTTCCATAACCGGTACACCAGGCGCCGACTCTTTTGCCGTCTCTTGGATGAAAGTCCATATAGAGCACAGCCAGATGGAATTTGTCCTTGTCTTTCACTTCATAGGCAACGACTTCGGGGTGGTATACCGGAAGATCGCTCCTTTTCTCGAAGGTGATGCCATAGAGTTTGTTGGCCACATAAAACATCCCTTTCTGAACATTATCCAGTGAGAAATAGGGTTTCAGCTCAGCCTCGTCGAGGTTGTATCTGGCTTTTCTGACTTTTTCGGAATAATACCACCAATCCCATGATTGAAGTTTGAATTTGCCACCCTCCTTGTCGATGATTGCCTGCAGGTCGGCCCGCTCTTTTTTCGCCCTTTCAAGGGCAGGCACCCATAATTTGTTCAGAAACTGGTAGACTATCTCGGGAGTCTTTGCCATGTTATCGGCAATGACATAGGAGGCGAAATTTTTATATCCCAACAACTTGGCTTTTTCATCGCGCAGCAAGACCATTTTTTTGATCAGTTCCTTGTTGTCGAACTTATTGTCATAGTCGCCGCGCATAAAGTAGCCACGGTAAAGCTTCTCGCGCAGTTGTCGGTT
>JAVHPO010000169.1:0-3907 GCA_036170635.1 Prolixibacteraceae bacterium
CCTTCAGCAACTGGTTCGCATCCGGTGTGCGACGGCCATTGAGCCAGTCGAGGGCGACAATTCCGGTCTCTCCGATGGCGATTTTTTCAGCTTCCGCAGTCAACCATGGAATCATGCCGTCCGCCAGTTCTTCTATCAATGCCGCTTTCGCGCTGGCATCCAGTTTGGAAGAGCGGTTGATCAGTTGTTCGGCAGGCCCGAGCAACAGACTCTTAAACCAGGCGTAGACATCGCCAAAAGCCGATTGTCCGGCCTCCAGTCCCAGCATCCCGGGAAGTACGGAACCATCGACTTGTCCGCAAATTCCCTTCACAAATTTATTTCCAACCTCTTCCGATGGTGCAATCAGAATATCACAGGTGGAAGTTCCCATAATTTTGCTCAGGTAGTAAGGCTTGATCTCTCCGCCCAATGCGCCAATGTGCGCGTCAAACGATCCGACACCAACCGCGACATTTTCGTTTAGCCCAAGACGTTTGGCCCATTCTGGACTAAGGTTACCGGCTTTGACCTCACAGGTATAGGTCTCTTTGTAGAGCCGCGACCGCAAACCAGCAAGCAGCGGATCCAATTTTTGAAGAAAACCTTCTGCGGGCAAACCATCAAACTCGGCATGCCACATGGCTTTGTGCCCGGCGGCGCACCGGCTTCTTTTCATCTCCAACGGATTCGTTTTTCCGGTAAGCAAGGCCGGGATCCAGTCGCAATGCTCGACCCAGGAATAGGCAGCCTGGCATACAGCGGCATCTTCACGCAAAACATGTAGGATCTTGGCCCAGAACCACTCTGAAGAATAGATGCCTCCTTCAAATTTGGTGAAATCTACTCCGCCCCAGCTTCTGGCCAGTGCATTGATCTCCTCCGCTTCTGCAGTGGCGGTGTGGTCTTTCCAAAGTACAAACATGGCATTGGGATTCTCCGCAAACTCCGGATTTAGTGCCAATGGTGTACCGTTTTCATCGACGGCCACAGGGGTAGATCCGGTGGTATCAACCGATATGGCAACCACATTTTGCGCCGTGCCTGAAGGAGCTTTTTGAATCACATCCGTGATCGTCTTTTCAAGTCCTTCCAGGTAATCCAGCGGATGCTGGCGAAACCGGTTATTGGCAGGATCACAATATTTCCCGGCTTTCCATCTTGGATAATAGTAGACGCTGTGGGCAATTTCGCTGCCGTTCGAGGCATCCACAAGGACTGTCCGAACAGAATCGGTACCGTAATCAACTCCTAAAGTATACTTTGTCATTACACGAAAAGTTTGAAAAGTTTGAAAAGTTTGAAATGTTTGAAATGATCATTAATATCACCGGTCCCTGAGCGAAGCCGAAGGGCCAAAATGGAAATATATTTTGCCCGACAGTGGTTGATCTGTTGGTAAATACTCGTTTGGCTGACTTTGCGGTCCTTCCGCTTCCGGTTTGGTGAATTTGGTGCCAATGGCACTGATCCCGTGCAAAATCGAAATGTTACCGCCCGGGAACGAAGGGGATACACCGCCTTTGACAAATTTAGCAGGTTGTGGTTTAAACAGGTGCAAGAAAAGATCCCCTGTTGCAGAAACAATGGTAAAAGGAAGCTCCCTGGTCTGTACCCTTACGGCATAAAAATTACTGTAATATCCTTTGAATTCAGGGTAATCGAAGGTCTCTCCGGTTACAGTATTGTTGTAAATCTTGTTGAAAACGCCAAATTCATTTCCCTTAAGACGGTTCTTCCAAACATGGTAGGGACCGTTGGCAATCAGCGTAGCTCCTGTGACAAGTTTCTCCGGATAATTGAAAGTTATCCCTGTAAAATTGGTTTTACCTACCGGATGAAGCCGGTATTCCAATTGAAGCCATCCACCCGGAAGCATCGTCCATTTGGCGAAACATTCGGATTTGATGTAGCTGATCTCAACACATGGATTGCCACCTGATTGCCCGGCTTTGATGCCTGTAAAAGTAACACTGTCCCCGACAAAAGCTGGTCCGTTCGTGAAGGGAACTATCCTGCCTGAGGCGATTACTTCCGTCAGCATACCTGTTTTCTTGCTGAACTTCACGGTAGTTTGTCCGGATGATAAACCCAGAAATTCCCCGTTTTCGGAACTCGTCACTTGATCCCCGGTAACTTTAACCAAACTGTTTTTGAACTCTTCGGGCGAGGTAATGTTCCAGCTCCATTGGTTGATTTGCCGGCCAAGCGGGTCGGTGGCAGTCAGATAAAGTACATCAAATTCTTTCCAACTGTTTGGCAGGTTCATTTTAAGCGCTCCACTCTCGCCAACCCCAATGGAAGGGGACTGAACAGTCAGTTGTTGTCTTTGCTCATTTTGACGATAGAAAATGCCGTTAAATTTTACCAACTCAGCGCTGAAGGTACATTTGTTGAGGTTGGTATATAAAAACCTGTTGGTAACCTGGATCGCCCCATCAAAGGATGGTTGCAGTTTTCCGGTATTGATGTGTACCGGTGACCAAATCTCTTTAATGGTGTAGAAACTGCCCTCCTTTTCACGGTAGGGACCGAGAATTCCATCGGGGGCATTGTTGCCATGAGTGTCGATGGAATCGTTCAGATCATTCCGGACAATACCTTCATCGGCAAAGACCCACAAAAATCCTCCGGCCGCCAAAGGTTTCGCACTCATCAGGTTCCAGTAATCGTCCAATCCTGCACCAAGACCTCCATCGTACAATCCATGTAAAAATTCGGTTGGAAAATAGATGAGGTTACCACTGTTTAATGCGTTATCGACATATTTATAACCGGGGTAGTGTTTGGTATCGGTCCCATTTAGTTTTGCCCAGGGCTCAATCACCACTCTGTTTTGAGGATCATATTTTCCATAATCTTCGCGTAAATCTTTGTTGAAACCGCCTTCGTTGCCATTGTCCCAGAGCAGGATCGAAGGATGGTTTACATCCCGTACGACCAGTTCCCTGACCAGTTTTTTGCCAACTTCCGTACTGTAATAGGCCTGCCAGCCTGTTAATTCGTCCAGGACAAACAGGCCAAGTGAGTCGCAGACATCGAGAAAGTGCTGATCCGGCGGATAATGTGACATCCTGACGGCATTCATGTTCATCTCTTTCATCAGGTTCACATCCAGGATACTAAGTTCCTTGCTGCTGCACCTTCCGGAGGTTGGCCAGGCAGTGTGACGACAAACTCCGCGGAAGATTATCTTTTGATTGTTCACGAAAATTCCATCACCGGGTTTGACTTCGACAGTTCTGAAGCCAAAGCGCTGTGTGATCTGGTGCAGAACCTTTTTGCCATCTTTTAAAGAGACAACCACATCATAAAGTTTAGGCGCTTCGGGATTCCAGAGGGACGGTCGGGCAAATGATCCCACTAACTTTTTTTGGTCCAGGTTGGGTTTCAAAAGGGTAGAAATGGGTGCTCCAAATGGTTTCCCATCCGTAGTTTGAATCTGTGCTTCGATGGTTTTCGCGTTTTTAATGCCACTTAAAAATGCATCCATCTTAAATGAACCGTCCGCTTTGGCGTCGATGGCAACCCGGTCAATAAATTCTGAAGGATTGGCTTCGAGGTACACAGGCCTGTAAATCCCCCCAAATACCCAAAAATCACCCCTTCGTTCGGCTTTGTTGATACTCTTATCAGATGATTCCTTGCTTACAGTTACCTCCAGGAGGTTATTCGCTCCAAATTTCAGGAGGTCGGTGATCTCATATTTAAAACGGTAAAATGCTCCCTGGTGTATGGCCCCGGCTGATTTCCCGTTAATTTTTACCTCTGTGTCGGTCATTGAACCTTCAAAAACGAGGAAGATCTTTTTATTTTTCCAGTTTTTGGCGACAGGGAATTGATATTTGTAAAGTCCCTTTTCATCGTTGAAGACTTTTTCGTTCTGACCATAATTGAAATTGCCAAATCCCTGAAACTCCCAATGAGA
>JAVHPO010000170.1:0-3898 GCA_036170635.1 Prolixibacteraceae bacterium
CGGCAGGATTGTTCGTGGCCCTTCACCTTATAGAGCTTGGCTTTCGCCCCATTCTGCTGGAGCGTGGAAAGCCTGTGAGCGAACGAAAAAAGGACATTGCGGCCATTCATGGCGAACACTTGATCAACCCTGATTCCAATTACGGTTATGGAGAAGGTGGTGCAGGAACATTCTCCGATGGCAAACTATATACCCGATCTAAAAAACGGGGTGACGTCAGAAAAATCCTTGAGGTTTTGAATTTTCACGGGGCACAGGATGAGATTCTGGTGGAAGCGCATCCCCACATCGGGACCAATGTTTTGCCAAAGGTGATTGGTTCGATCCGGGAAACCATTGAGCGATGCGGCGGTTCCTATCATTTTAATTCGAGGGTAACGGATTTGATGCTCGACAACCACCGGATCAAGGGGGTCGTTCTTCAAAACGGAGATAGGGTGGAGGGAATTGCCGTCGTACTGGCAACCGGTCACTCAGCCCGCGACATCTATTACCTGCTGCAAAAAAGCAAAATAGAACTTGAAGCAAAAAGTTTTGCCGTGGGCGTTAGGATTGAACATCCGCAGGAACTGATCGACAAGATCCAATACCATGGAACCAGCAGGGGCAAATACCTGCCGCCCGCAGCCTATACGATGGTCGAACAGGTTGGTGACAGGGGCGTTTACTCCTTCTGCATGTGTCCTGGCGGAATGGTCGTGCCTGCCGCGACATCGCCCGGCGAGTTGGTCGTCAACGGCATGTCCCCCTCGCACAGGGGCGGGAAGTTTGCCAATTCGGGCATGGTGACAGAGATCAGGGCTGAGGATATTCCCAAAGAGTTTCACAAATTCGGTCTTTTTGCCGGGCTCGAATTCCAGCAGGCAATCGAAAGGGCTTGTTTTCATGAAGCAGGAGATAGTCAGTTGGCCCCAGCTCAAAGGTTGGCAGATTTTACCTCCGGCAAACGCAGTTCTTCGCTGCCTGAGACCTCCTACCGACCCGGCATTACACCATCCTTTATGGGTGATTGGTTGCCCGGTTTTGTCACATCCCGGCTACGGGAGGGCTTGAAAAAAATGGGCAGCAAAAGCAACGGATACCTCACCAATGAAGCCATCGTCATGGGTGCAGAAACCAGAACCTCCTCACCACTTCGCATTCCAAGATCGGACGATACGCTGGAGCAGTTGCAGATCAAGGGCTTGTTCCCATGCGGGGAAGGCGCAGGCTATGCAGGCGGCATCGTCTCTTCGGCGGTGGATGGGGAGAGGGTTGCGGAGATGATCGGGATGTTGTATAGATGAAACGGTGAAGAGGGACAGGGAGACTTGGGGACTGGGAGAGGGGGAGAATGCGACTCTTGCAGACAAGCAGAAACAACGAAACGGGAAAAACAACGAAACGGAGAAACGGGGAAGGGGAGAAGGGGAGACGGGGAGAGTTCAACTCCGGGGTTTAGCCGCGTAGCGGCGACATTTTGGTAGCCCGGGGTTAAGCGACGAAGGAGCGTTACCCCGGGTATGCGAATGAGCATTAATCGCCGTCCGCAGTAGAATCCTAAAAAAAGAGATTGTCCCATTTCGGACGGACGGAACCCAAAACTGAAAAGGGAGAAAATAAAAGAGAGACCAAGTTCACGCCTACGGGTTTGGATGCAGGTTTAATTTTCTTATCCATTGATCGTTAGGCCACATTGATTCGCTCCGATAATCAGTCGCTAAAATTTGTATATTTGACTAAAGTTTAGGGGAATGAGTTACGAACATTCAAATATTGATATTGATAAAATAGTCAAGCATTGGGTTGAGACTTCGGAAGAGGACTTTCAAACAATGTTAAGTCTGTACCATTCAAAATCATATGGATGGGCATTATTTTTAGGACACATTTCAATAGAGAAGTTGCTAAAAGCCGTTTTTGTAAAGAAGTTTGAAAAGCATTCACCGTTCCTTCATAACTTGTACAGATTAGCCGAACTCAGTGAGCTTGAGTTAACTGACGAACAATCTGACTGGCTTGACAAAATAACATCATTTAACCTCAATGCCCGTTATGATGATTACAAAAGGGAATTTTATTTATTATGTACCGAGGAGTTTGCCGGAGATTGGATTGAGAAAATCAAAATTTTAAGATCATGGATAAAGCAGATGCTGTAAATATTGCACAAAAATATGCAGATGCTGTAAAGGCTAATTATAACTACATCAAGATAATTCTCTTTGGATCTTATGCAAAGGGAAACTTTAATGATGATAGCGATATTGATATTGCCGTGATTTTTAAAGACTATGGCAATTTAATTGATATGCAATTGGAATTAATGAGACTGAGACGTAAAATTGACAGTCGTATCGAACCTCACCCGTTTAGAGAAAGTGAATTTGAATCATCTAATCCTCTTGTGAGTGAGATCATTAAATATGGTCAAGAGATCAATAACAACCTGGCCTAACAAATCTCGCTCCCGAGCGATTGCATCGCGTGAATGAATGAAGATTATTCCCCCCGTCAGTGCGGATTATGCCGGAGATAAAGGCCTGTTGGACAATGTTATTGTTATTTGGTAGGTGGAACACCATGCGATGCAATCGCGCGGGAGCGGGGGGAGAGATGATCGGGATGCTTTATAAATGAATCACCCGCCAACCACCGTCCGCTATAAAATCCTGGAAATATATATTGGACTGTTTCTGTTAAAAACTTTTCCAAAGTTTCAAACTTTGATAAGGGAATGAGCAACTTATCCAACTTTGGAAAAGTTATTATCGAAAATACTGTATATAAATGATTTAAAAAATTGCTTGGCCAAATGATCAGGAATTGAGCGCAGACACGCTCTATTACAGCTGATTTATTTTCGATGTTGTTCAACTATTTCTAAAAGGGTTTTTGGATCTTGCCGATTATCCCAAAATGCAGTTCTTTGTCTGGCTGCTGTTTCAGTCCAAACTACAGTCCTTTTAGCCATTGTAAATCGTCTTTGTCTAATTGGTCATGAGAAATTAGCTTTCCGTTTTTAATGTCGTTGTCACTTAATTGAAGCATTAAAACTTGTTCCTCGGTTAATTGCACAGTATCCTGACCAACCGAACTGGAATTGACCAATTGATAAAGTGCGGAGAGATAATCTTTATTGGAAATTGTTAAAAGTTTGTCAATTCCTTAACATGTCTGTTGTGCCCATCTGTATAAAGTTTTATCAAATATGGCAATTTCCGGCCTTTCTGCAAAATCGGGAGTAGTTATTTTCCGGGGCTAATGTTTGCAACTCATATACTGAGGAGCATGGCAATACAAAAAAGCCTTAAGGAAACTATTGTAAGCGGAGGGATTATTTTCTAAATTTGTAAAAAAAATGCCTGTCATATCAATGTTTTATGGTATTATCGTGAGAATGTTCCATTTCGATGATAAAAGGCACAGTTTGCCACATATCCATGTGGAATATCAGGGCGAAGTGGCAGTAGTTGATATTGAAACTGCCGAAAAATTGGCAGGAGAGATCCCTTCAAAAAAATTGCGGCTGGTTCAGGCCTGGATAGAAATTCATCGGGATGAGTTAATGGCTGACTGGAAATTGGCAACCGAAGGAAAGGAAACATTTAAAATTAAACCTCTGGAATAATGAACACAATTAAAAACATACAGATTGCTGATGAAAACAGCCTTTTTGTTGAGTTTTCAGATGGTAAAACAAAATTGGTCGATCTCAAGAAGTACTTTAATAAGGGTATATTCTCACAACTCAAAGACCCGGGCTATTTTCAACTGGTGAAAAATAATGGCTATTTTATCGCCTGGCCAAACGATCAGGAATTGAGTGCGGACACGCTCTATTACAGCTGATTTATTTGTAGAAGTTTAGACTTCGTCGGCCAAAATGTACGGGGCACGGATTAAAAAATCCGCGCCA
>JAVHPO010000171.1:0-3892 GCA_036170635.1 Prolixibacteraceae bacterium
CGGCTTAATCTATCACTTATTGCGCCTCTCTTTCGCATTCCCGAATATCTCTACACCGAAGAAGAGTCTGATTTAAGGCTTTCGGGCGAGAAAATATTCGATTATGTGGATCCTAAAAATAGAGGTGTACAAATAGAAATGGAACAGGTTTGTACCCGGTTTCTGAAGAAAGCCGGGGCATTTCTTCAACCTACATTTAAACCTGTCGACTTTGAAAAGGAGAAATTTCCGGTCGAAGCCTCTGTCATTATCCCGGTCAGAAACAGGGTGCGGACCATCGAAGACGCGATCAGGTCGGTCTTATCTCAGAAGACAAATTTTGTTTTTAACCTGATCATAGCGGACAACTACTCCACCGACGGAACGACCGAAATCATTGAAAAATATGCTGAAAAGGACGCAAGACTGATCCATTTGATCCCCGACCGCAAGGATCTCGGTATCGGCGGCTGCTGGAATGCGGCCGCGGCCCATGCGGCTTGCGGAAAATTTGCCGTTCAGCTCGACAGTGACGATCTCTACCTAGACGAAACGACGCTACAGCAAGTGGTAGATACATTTTACAAAGAGAAATGCGCCATGGTGATTGGTTCCTACCGGATGGTTAACTTTGATCTGCAGGAGATCCCTCCGGGTGTGATCGACCACAAGGAATGGACCCCTGACAATGGCAGAAATAATGCATTACGGATTAACGGATTAGGTGCCCCCAGGGCTTTTTATACACCGGTACTTCGTTGCATCAAGGTACCCAATGTCAATTACGGCGAAGATTATGCGCTTGGACTGGCCATCTCCAGATACTACCAGATTGGCAGAATTTACAATCCAATCTACCTGTGCCGCAGATGGGATGATAACTCTGATGCCTCCCTCAGCGTGGAGGTGATGAATGGCCACAACCTATACAAAGACCGGATCAGGACCATTGAGTTTCTGGCCAGGAAAGCGATGAACAAGAAGTAGAGGGGGAGACAGGGGGACTAAGAGACGGGGCGAGTGGCTAAATCGAATATTTGATGGAAAAACAGAGTTATTTAGAGACTTGAAAATAAGGTGAGTGGAAATTTGATTTGGGGTTATACCCTGAAGGGGTTAAATATGAATAGCCCGGGGTGAGCGACGAAGGAGCGTAACCCCGGGTAACAGAATGCTAAACGACCACCGTCCGCGGTAGCAGGTTGAAAAAAGAGATTAGTTCGATTCGGACGGAAAGGAACAAATTTTGAAAAAAGAGCATTTTAATTATGACGTTGAAACAAAATAGCGATCAATTCAGGGATTTCCTGCTTGAACAAAACCATACCTGGAAGCTGTCGGCAGACAACTACCGTGGATTGGACCTTGTGGAAGAGAAACTCTTTCGCTTCGATGGCTTTGTCATCAAAGTACAGTTCAATCCCGAACGAATGCGATCCTCCACTGCCAAGGTGGATCAAAACTCAATTGCCGCCAGAAAATGCTTCCTCTGTTCCGAAAATCGGCCGGAAGTTCAAAATAGCATGAATTTGCCCTACGATTTTCTCCTTCTGGTCAACCCATTCCCCATTTTCAAGACCCATTTCACCATTCCATATATCCATCATGTACCTCAGCGCCTGACCGGAAATTTGGAAGCCTTGTTCTCCATAGCCCGGCAGATGGAGGGTTTTCAACTCTTTTACAATGGACCTGAGTGTGGCGCTTCAGCGCCTGACCACCTCCATTTTCAGGCAGGTGAAACCGGATTTTTGCCTGTTGAATCAGAATTTTTGTCGCTAAAACAAAACTCAGACGCCCTCATCTTCAGTTCAGAAACGACAAATGTCTGGACTATTAATCACTATCTACGCAGGATGATCTCCATCGAAACGGATTCCCGGGAGCAAGGGATTCAACTGATTGAGAAAATTCTTTCCCGATTCAGGGAAATTCAGCCGGAAAAAGTAGAGCCTATGGTAAACCTTCTTTGTACTTTTAAAGAGGGAAAATGGATTCTTCACCTGTTCCCGAGAAAGTTGCATCGTCCTTCTCAATTTTTTGCGGAAGGCGAAGATCAATTATTAATCAGTCCGGCGTCTGTCGACTTTGGCGGCTCATTTATCACCCCGCGCCGTGAGGATTTTGAAAAAATAACTGCGGCAGATATTGCTGACATTTTTGACCAGGTTACGCTGAATGAAAATGAATTTATGGCATTGAAAGAGACAATAAAAGCATTAAACAAATAACATGGAACAACCAAAGTTGAAGATTGGGATCATGTCGGAGTTTGAAATAGCGTTCTGCTTCAAAGGAGAATATTATTCTTCCGCGAAAGGCATCACCTATTTCGGAAATCAGACCATTCGACTGGAGAAGAACCGAATTCTGCTGAATGGACTCCCGGTGAAAACCAAAGAACTCCTCTTTGAACCGGCAGACAAGAAAAATGGCTCCTTTGAATTGAAAGATGTGACCATCGGGGTACAATTCCACTGGGAGCGAAAAGAAGATCAACTTTTTAAGGGCGCGCTTCAATTTCTGACTGAAAACAACAAGTTGGTTGCCATCAACATTTTGCCATTGGAAGATTACCTGATCAGCGTTATCTCATCAGAAATGAGCGCAACAAGCAGCATGGAACTGCTGAAAGCACATGCCGTCACTTCGCGCTCGTGGTTGATTGCACAGGTTGTGAAGGGGAAAGCGTTGAGACAAGTCCGCGAAAAATACCAGACCATCTTTGAGTCGGATGAGGAGTACATACGTTGGTGGGACCGGGAAGATCACGCGCTTTTTGATGTTTGCGCCGACGACCATTGCCAGCGATACCAGGGAATTACCCGGCAAACCAGTCCCCTGGTGGAAAAAGCGGTAGAGGAAACTGCCGGATTGGTGCTCATGTCGGACGGACAGGTATGCGATGCACGTTTCTCCAAAAGTTGCGGTGGTGTCACCGAGACTTTCGAAATGGTTTGGGAACCAGTCGTACACCCCTATCTGCCAACCTTGTACGATTACAATGAAAAGGTGAGCGATATAGGAATGAAACTAACAGAAGAGTCCTCTGCCGAAGCCTGGATTCGTTCATCTCCGGCCGCCTTTTGCAACACAACGGATCACAAGGTGCTCTCGCAGGTACTGAACGATTATGACCAGGAGACAGTCGATTTTTACAGGTGGAAAGTATCCTATACCCAGACCGAAATCGCAGAACTGATCAAAAGAAAAACAGGAGTCGATTTTGGGAATATTGTAGCGCTTAATCCCATCCAGAGAGGCCATTCCGGCAGAATCATCAAACTCGAAATTGTTGGCACTTTAAAGAAGATGGTTTACGGAAAAGAGTTGCAGATCAGGAAGATCCTCTCCAATTCGCACCTTTACAGTTCCGCATTTGTGGTGGATCGCTACGATATTTCAGATGGAATACCCGCTCAATTTGTCCTGACCGGGGCTGGCTGGGGGCATGGCGTCGGACTCTGCCAGATCGGCGCGGCCATGATGGGAGAGAAAGGATATTCGCATGAAGAAATACTTATGCACTATTTTGTAGGGGCGGAGCTGAAGAAAATGTACTAGGAAAAATTATGAGTTATAAAATTAATTGAGACCAATTTATGATATACAATTCAATGTCTTTTAGTTAAAGCAATACTCCGTTTTCCGCGTTAGTAACTCCGTAGGAGTTTTCCGTGAATAACCCCCAGTGCAACTGGGGGATGAGTGGGATAAAATCCTCATAAACCCCACCGGGGTTTCCCAATATCAAGGTATTGCAAACTTTATCTTGAAATTGTTGGGTAACTCCTACAGAGTTTGTTTTCATTTGTACCTTTCTCTTCCTCCGGTTAAAACCGGAGGTTATTCACGGGCAACTCCTACGGAGTTCTATTAACTAAACGACATTGACTCAAAATTAAAGTACCTC
>JAVHPO010000172.1:0-15395 GCA_036170635.1 Prolixibacteraceae bacterium
TCCAACGAGACATGCATAAATAAAATTACTAGTCAATTTTTCATTCTTGGTTGTACATTTAGATCAGAACTTCGGCATGAAAACCATTTTTGTTCAACAGATCAATGATGGTCCGATCAGAAATACTTTCGGCTTCCACCCTCAAAATTTTATCACAATCTTCAAGGTCAAAATTTACCACCCCATCAGGAATATGATAAATTATTTGATTGATAAGCCATTGAGTTTGTTCTAACTGTTCAACATTCGTTTTGAAAACTTCAACCATTTTACGTTATCCGCTACTTTTTGTTATCATCAAGCCTTACCATACACCGCACATCGTTTTGATTAAGATACCATTCCACGCAATAGCCATTTGGATCAATGCCTGGCTGCGATGTGAGCTCATGAAAAGCTTTTCCGATGCTTGGTAAATCTTTCATAAAGTTTAGACTGTCCACGAAGATGTAACTCCCCTTTTTAATAACAAAAGGCTCACACCCAAATCTTTCCGCATCTCCCTCCCGGAGCTCCTCAAGGGCTGCCTTGTAAACAATTTGACCTTTGGAGTTTGGACGTGAGATTCCAAACTGCCGACCTCTATCTCCCGTTTTAACAGAAGCATGCAATTTTTCGAATGCCTCCATAATCCCATTGGGAAAAGACTTTGCCGTTACGCAAAAGACTTTAATGTCATTTTCCAAGATGTAAGTTTCCATCAACAGTCTATTTATTTCGTTTTAGTTCATAGTTAAGCGCTACTATTCCACAGTCAAAAGGGATGGCTTTTATCAGCGTTAGATTTTGTTTGCTGCCAAGTTCTTTGAATATCGACATCCCATTCCCCAAAGCGACAGGATTTACGAAAAGTTGAAACTCATCTACAAGACCTTCTTTGATAAGCGACGAAACAAAAGTCCCTCCACCATAAGCGATGATGTTTTTGCCATTTTGATTTTTCAGTCTTTTTATTTCATCTGAAAGTTCTCCATTTGCAAGCGTGGCATTGTTCCATGCAATCTCTTTTAGCTTTCGGGAAAAAACAACCCGGGGGGTGTCATTCATCTTTTTGCCAAACAGATATTGAGGATCTGCTGGATCAGAAACGATCTTTTCCCAGTATGGGATAAATCCCTGGGCTAGAATTCTTCCCAACAGAATACAGTCCATAGAATCAGTGATTTCTGAGACATAATTTTTGGCTTCCTCATCCCAATCCCAAACCATAAAATCCATTTCTCCGTTGGGCCCTGCAATGAAACCATCCATGGTTATTTGCATCTGAAGTATTAGTTTTCTCATTTTCAAATGCTTTTTTATCCCATGAAAGGCTGAATCATGCTGACCCTGTTGCCCTCCGTATCTGTAAACGACACGAATAAACCAACACCGGGGATCTCAACAGGCTCGCCAATCACCTTGCCCCCTGCGTTCTCAACATCCTTCATGGATTCTTTGATATCCCCAACGGCTATGACTACCGATGGATGTGGAGCTGAACCTTCCCTTTTCGGATAAAAACCGCCGTTAATCATTCCGGCATCCTTGGGCCTCCCGTTCTCATCAACATCTGAAGTGGTGACAAGCACATAATCCCCCATTTCAGGGCCCAACATTTCTGCTTTCCAACCAAAAACTCTGGTGTAAAAATCCGCCATCCGCGTTCTGTCTTCTGCCTGCATTTCAAAATGCACTACCGGATTCATCTTTTTCATGATCATTTTCCTCCTTTTTTTTTAAGAAGTTATTAAAATTATTACACAGAGATATTAATGCTCCTGAATGAAACTAAAGATGGCTTTGAAATTGTTTCCTGATCAACAAAACACTTGAGGAATCCCTGAGTGCACAGAGAGAAAAATCGCTTGCGATTTTTAAACTCAGTAAACTCACTGTTTTTCTCTGAAATTTCTCCAAAGGCAAAAATATCTATACACACAAAAGTCTCAATTATTTGAAAATTATTCTCAGTGTTAAAAATCTAAACAGTCTCTAATTAAACATTTTCTGATGACCAAAGTTCGTTCAAAAAATTGAGTTGAGGAGTGATAAAATAGTCAAACTTCGGGGCATATAAGACAAAAACATCCTACTTTTGTAAAAAAGCAGAACAATGAAAAACTTAGGATTGATCGTACCATCGGACTATAAGTTATTAAGCATCGCCGCGATTTTGGATGTTTTTGAAACAGTGAACCGGGTATATGCGGATAAAAAGCTCGAAAAACCTTTCATGGTCCATATCGTCAGAACACCTGAACAAATTAAAAAAGAGGGCTGTTCTTTTCATGGTTATCATGTAAAATCGCTGAGATCGGGGATCAAGTTGGATATTGTGTTAATTCCTTCTTTTACGACCGATAACATGACAGACACACTTGCCAGGAACCAGATGTTTATTCCATGGCTCCGGCGCCATTATGCAAATGGCGCTGAGATTGCCAGTTTTTGTACAGGGGCTTTCCTGTTCGGGGCATCAGGTTTGCTTAATGGGAAGATGGCTACTACCCACATCGATGCATGCAACAAATTTGCTGCTTCATTTCCTTCCGTTATTTTAAAACCAGAACATGTTGTTACCATCGACGGTAGGCTCTATACGAGCGGCGGTTCAACTTCGACCTTCCATCTTTTGTTGCGGTTGGTGCAACAAAATTGTGGCAATGAGATGGCAATCAGGATTGCCAAAATATTTGCCATCGACATGAACCGTTACCAACAAAGCTATTTTGGCACTTTTGTGCCAAGCCACAGCCATAAAGATGAATTGGTTAAGAAAGTGCAGGACAACATTGAGACAAAGTTTCATGAAATAGAAACCATTGAGGAGATCATCAAAAACATTCCTTCGAGCAGAAGAAACTTCGTTCGCAGGTTCAAGCAGGCTACAGGTATGCCTCCGATTGAGTATTTGCAATATGTGCGCATTGAGTCGGCGAAGAAACAACTTGAACAGACCAACCAGAATATCAATGAGATCATTGAACATACCGGTTATACCGACCCAAAATCTTTCAGAAGGGTCTTCAACAAAATCGTGGGTATGACCCCACTGGAGTACAGGGAAAAATTCAAGGTCTTGTAGCTGCCAACTTATTAATTGCAATTAAGTTAACCCTTACTATTTCAAAATCGCTTCAATCGCACGCAATTCACCTTCGTCAAAATAAAGATTCTTCTGCGCCTGAAGGTTGTCGCTAAGCTGTTTCACTGAGCTTGCGCCAATCAATACCGAAGTCACCCGTTCATCCTTCAGCAGCCAGGCGATGGCCATTTGAGCAAGCGTTTGGCCTCGTTGCTGGGCAATTTTGTTTAGTACTTTCACCTTTTCGAGGACCGGCGCCACCTGCTCAGGTTTCAGGAAACCCCAGGATTTGGATGCCCTGGATCCTTCAGGGATATTGTTCAGGTAACGGTCGGTCAGCAACCCCTGAGCAAGCGGGGAGAAGGCTATCACACCAATCCCCTCCTTCTCCACGGTATCGAGTAGCTCTTTTTCGACCCAACGTTCGAACATCGAATATTTTGCCTGGTGAATCAGACAGGGAGTTCCCAAACGGCGCAGAATCCCTGCTGCTTCCCGTGTCTGCTCAGCAGGATAATTGGAGATGCCTGCATAGAGGGCTTTCCCCGAACGGACGGCCTGATCGAGGGCCATCATGGTCTCTTCAAGCGGTGTATTCGGATCGGGTCGATGGGAGTAGAAGATATCGACATAGTCAAGCTGCATTCGCTTCAGGCTTTGATCGAGGCTGGAGAGCAGGTATTTTCTCGATCCCCATTCCCCATATGGGCCGGGCCACATCAGGTAGCCTGCTTTGGTGGAGATAATGAGTTCATCCCGGTAGGGTTTGAAATCCTTTTGGAAGATGCTGCCAAAATTCTCCTCGGCCGATCCGGGCGGCGGACCGTAATTGTTGGCCAGGTCGAAATGGGTAATGCCGCTGTCAAAGGCGTAACGAAGCATACTTCGGCCATTTTCATAGGTGTCTACACCGCCAAAATTGTGCCACAAGCCAAGCGACAGAACAGGAAGCTGCAATCCGCTGCGACCACAACGACGGTACTCGCATTGGTTGTTGTAACGATCGGAAGAGGCAAGATATTCCATGTTTTTTTAATTGAAGTGAAGATACAAAGTTAGAAAATTCGGGATATTTAAATTGTCCAATAGCCTATTCCTTCGGCTGGAATTATTTATATATTTGTTTAATCTATTAAATTAACGTCCAAACTACCTATTTAAATAACAATGTAACGACCAAACTAAATTGATAAACTTAAAATTTTAAATCAATGGAACAGAAGTCGAACAGCAATCTCCGTCTGGGCATGACCTTCATGGCCTCAATCTTTTTCATTTTTGGTTTTATTACCAATTTTAACATCGCCATGAAAGATCAGGTGCAGTTGGCCTTCGATCTTAAAACACTCTATCCCGGATGGGAAAATTTTCTCTCACAGTTGGTCAATGGTGTCTTCTTTTTTGCCTATGCCTGCTTCAGTTTTCTATGTGGAAGTATCATTAAGAAAATTGGGTACAAGAGTGGTGTAATTGCCGGACTTGTTTTGGTTGCCGTTGGGAGTTACATGTTTTTTCCTGCTGTTGCAGCGCTTTCCTATCCATTGTTCCTGGTTGCCGTTTTCGTGATGGCCACCGGGGTTGTTTTCCTTCAAACCGCTGCCAATCCCTATGTTGTAGCGCTCGGACCGCAGGAGACAGCACCTGCCCGTCTTAACCTTACGCAGGCATTGAATGGTGTGGCTACCACGATTGCTCCTTTCCTTGCAGGGATTTTGGTTTTAGCACCTGCTGTATTAGCAATCAATAATCATGCAACTCCTGCAGAGGCCGCTAAATTTGTACAAATGCCATTCGTTGTTATTGGGACAATTGTTGTATTGATTGCCGTTGGTATTGCCTTTATTAATTTACCAAATATCACAGGGGATACAACGATACCTTCAAAATCAGTACTCAAGAAACCACAGGTTTGGCTTGGCGCTTTGGGCATCTTCTGTTATGTTGGCGCTGAAGTCGGAACTGCCGGGCAAATTGCGCCCTATTTGAAAGACGGAGGTTATGCCGTTGACGTAGCCGTGAAATTATCTGCCATTTACTGGGGAGGCGGCATGGTAGGCCGTTTCTTCGGATCTATTTTGCTCAGCACACTAACCAATGCAAAAAAATATCAGTATTCGGCATATGTAATGATTTTCGCCTTCTTCGTGGGTTGGTTTATTACTTCAGCAACAGTTACCAATGGCCAGTTTGTACTAGATTCCCAACCTTTGAACGGACTCATCTTCCTGGTAATCGCTATTGCCAATTTCTTCCTGATGTTACTGGGAAAAGGGAAAGCAAATGTGTCGCTGGGTATTTTTGGAACTGTCAACATGCTTTTGATCCTTGCCGCATTCATGCTTCCTGCAACGATTGGTATGTGGTGCCTGCTCTCCATCGGATTCTTCAACTCGATCATGTTCCCGAATATTTTCTCACTGGGAGTCAATGACCTGGATCCTTCCGAAATGCCTTTGGCATCAGGCATTATCAATACCCTGATCGTTGGTGGTGCTGTAGTTCCACTATTGATGGGTGGCTTAACCGACTCATTCAGCGCTCGTGGTGCCCTGCTGGTTCCGGTAATATGCTATGGATACATCACTTTCTTCGCATTGAAGGGGAGTAAAATAAGATAATAGAACAAAAATCACGCAAGAAATGCAGTACCATTTGCGTTTCTTTGCGTTATTTGCGTGAACAATAAACATAGAATACGTATTAAATAATCAATTTTCAAATGAGACAAGTTGCCATTGGCATTGACATCGGTGGTACCAATACCGCTATCGGTGTAGTAGACATGAATGGAAGTGTACTGTATGAAACACAGTTATCAACACCACAAAAAAAAGATAATCCGGATGCCACTTTGGATATATCGGATAAATTATGCAGTATCTTCATCGAACAAATCACCTCATCGATTATTGAAGCCATTGCCACAGTAAAAAAGAGCATCTCCGATCTTGAGGTAAAAGGAATCGGAATCGGGGCGCCCTTTGCCAACTATTACGATGGCACCATGGGAATCACTGCCAATCTTCCATTTGTCAACGTAGTACATCTGACTGATCTGATTCAGGCAAAATTGCCGGAGATAAGTATCATGAAAGTGACCAATGATGCCAATGCCGCTGCACTGGGAGAGATGATTTACGGGGGCGCAATCGGGATGCGCAATTTTGTGATGATCACCCTCGGCACCGGACTGGGAAGTGGCATCATTGTCAATGGTGATCTGGTTTACGGGCATGATGGCCTGGCAGGTGAACTTGGACATGTAACGGTGGATCCCGGAGGCAGGAACTGCGGATGCGGCTCAATAGGCCATTTGGAAGCCTATTGCTCAGCCACCGGGATCAAAAGAACCGTATTCGATCTGCTCGCCAAATACCAACGCAGCGAAAGCCCATTGGCCAATGTCTCTTTCAATGATATGACCTCTAAAATGGTTTATGAAGCTGCCCTTAAAAATGATCCCCTGGCACTTGAAGTTTTTGAATACACAGGCGAAATATTGGGACGTAGTCTGGCAGATACCGTGCATGCACTGAGACCGGAAGCCATTTTTCTTTTCGGCGGCCCAACAGCAGCCGGTGAGATTCTGTTCGGCCCCACCAGAAAGAGCATGGAACATTATCTGCTACCCTTCTACCGGAACAAAATTAAACTTCTTCCCTCCAAACTGAAAGCCGGGTCTGTAGCCATTGTTGGCGCCAGCGCGTTGGTTTGGAAAGAGTTAGATAAAAATAAATGAAAAGTGTGATCCTTGTCCGTCATGCCAAAACCATTCAATATGGTTACGATCAGGATTTTGACCGTACTTTGACAGAACGGGGAGAAGACAACGCCAACCGGATCAGCAGCGAAATGGTCAAAATTGGGATAGTTCCCGATCTGATCATTTCAAGTCCAGCAGTTCGCACCACGCAAACCACAAAGATATATGCCGGAAATTTCGGCTATCCTACCGGGAATGTCAGGTATGAGAAGAAGCTTTACTCTGGTATGCAAACCACTTCATTTTTAAAAATGTTGCATGAGCTTGATGACCGCCACACTACCGTGATGGTGGTGGGGCACAATCCAACAGTCTACTTCTACCTCGAACTGCTGCTCCCGGATTTTTCACTGAACGTTCCAACCTGTTCGACTGTGGTTGTCGAATTTGACATCAGCAACTGGTCAGAACTGACAGAGCGCTCCGGAAAGATGGCCCACAGGTGGATACCTGATTTGCTTTGAAAACTTTCTTTGTTCCTCCCGATGCAAAGTTAGTGTATCATCAAATTTTAGGTTTTTTGCTGCAGCTTATATTCCTAAAATCGAATTGTATTATCTCAAAAATTTATAGGAATGGCAAATCGTAATCACCCTGGGCCACCATCATCAATAGGCCAAGGTCATAAAGGCAGCAACTTCGAAGCCGACCTTATGGCACTTTTCGATGCCACCGACGAATTGATCATACTAATTTCGCATGATGAAACCATTCTTGCTCTTAACGGAGTAGCTGCCAAACGGTTTGGTTATCCGGCAAAAACACTGATTGGGAAAAAGATTACTGAACTCCTCCCACCTGACCATATTTCGCGTCGTCGCCCATATGTTGACCAGGTATTGAAAACCGGTGAGCCATGCTTTTTTGAAGATTCACGAGATGACCGGTGGTTCTATAACCGAATCTTTCCGACCATCGATGAACATGGAAAAATTGTTCAAATGGCTGTCTATACGCGTGACATCACAGAAGAACGAATCGCCAAAAATGCTCTAATCCTGAGTGAAGAAAAGTACCGACGTCTGTTTGAATCGGCCAGCCTCGGAATTTTTCAATCGACTCTCGGGGGAGAGGTGATTTCCGTTAATCCCAAATTTGCATCCATGTTTGGATATGACTCTCCGGAAGAGATCATAAACACAGTTCAAAATGTTTCATCTGAGTTGTATGCAGATCCCAACCGCAGAGATGAGCTTATTAATCAAATAAAGGCAAATCCCGGCTTAAATACTTTCGAAAATTTATACAAACGCAAAGATGGAAGTACCTTCGAAGGCCAGCTATACATGTCGCAGGTAAAAAACGAAAAGGGTGAAATTGACCATCTGGAAGGCTTCGTGAAGGACATTACAAAGCGCAAAAGAAATGACCAGTTACTCAAGGAGAGTGAGGAAAAATTCAGGAATTTCTTTGAGAATTCCATCGTTGGGAAATCAATGACTACAATCGACGGAAAACTGAATACCAACAAAGCCTATTGCGATTTATTGGGATACGAAAAGCATGAATTATCCGCACTGAGATGGCAGGACATTACCCATCCTGACGATATTCTAGCTAACCAGAAAAATATTGATAGAATCATTTCCGGAGAGATGGATTCATTCCAATGGGAAAAAAGGTACATCCACAAAAAAGGGCATACTATTTGGGTGAACATCAATATCAAACTGGAGCGTGATAAAGCAGGTGTGCCACTTTACTTTATCACCAGTGTTGTTGATATCACTGAGAAAAAACGGAATGAGGAGGAAATCCTGCTTAAGAACGATGAACTCACACTGATTAATGCCGAGAAGGACAAATTTTTCTCCATCATCACCCACGACCTGAGAGGACCATTTAATTCAATCATAGGTTTTACCCAACTGCTTGCTGAGATGGTAAATGAAAAAGACAGTCCTGAAATTATTGAATATTCAGAGATTATTCTGAAGTCTTCCGAAAAAGCAATGGAACTCTTGAATAATTTGATGGAATGGACCCGCTCCCAGACTGGCAGGATGAAATACAATCCCGAATATTTCGAGCTGAATGTTTTTCTGCAACCCGTTTTGCATCTGTTCGATGAGATTGCCGCGCAAAAATCAATCTCGGTTACAAAGAATTTACCCGTCAGCGCTCCTGTTTTTGCCGATAAAGCCATGATGGGCACAATTTTCAGAAACCTGATCTCAAACGCGTTAAAATTCACTCAGGAGGGTGGCAAGGTTACGATATTGGCAGAAGTAAGTCAAAACAGCTTTACTGTTGCAGTCAAAGATAACGGCATAGGCATTCCTAAAGAGTCTGTCAAGAGGTTGTTCCGGATTGACCAGAATTTCACTACCCAGGGAACAAGCAAGGAATCCGGAACTGGTCTGGGATTGATTCTTTGCAAGGAGTTTGTCGACAAAAACAAAGGGAAAATTTGGCTAGAAAGCGAAGAAGGGAAAGGAAGCACCTTTTATTTCACCATTCCCAGACACGAAGAGGTCTAAATAGGCAGGCTTCAAATAACACTACCAACTCTTGTGGCTTTACTGTTCCAGCCGAGTCCTTTGTACTGTTTCCTGTATTCTGTAGGAGTTACACCTGTGTTTTTCCGAAACTGTTTGTTAAAATGGCTAAGGTTGTTAAATCCACTGTCAAGACAAACATCCAAAATTCCGAAATCCGGATCCATTAGCAACTTACAGGCAAACTCTACCTTTATCTGGTTCAGGTATTCAAAAATGGAGGTACCGACATTCATCTTAAAAAACCTGCACAAAGATCCTTCGGCCATATGAACCAAATCTGCCAACATTTTCAAATCAATCTCCTCACGGTAGTGATTCATCAGGTAATCGTGCAAAAGGGCAATCCTGCGATTTCCGGTAGTAAACCTTTTTTGCATGAATTCCTCGCTCGCCAGGGGTATGTTCGAATCACTCTTTCCAATGATATCCATCAAACGAAAAAAATTGTTCATCCTGTCGAAATCGTTAAGATAGGGCAGCTGAAGCATGATCTCACTCACTTCGTTCAATGTATGACCAACAATCTGAATCCCGCGTTCTGAAAGGTCAAGGGCCTTTTTAACATGCTTAAACTCAGGCAGTGCCAACAATTGAGGAAATAATATGTTGTTCGAAAATTGCAAAAAGACCATCTCGAGCGTCCTGCCCGACAAAAGACGTTGCTCCTTCTCCGCAATCCAGACATGTGGCAGGTTCCTTCCGATAAAGACCAGGTCGCCAGGCTGAAACTCCTCCATCGAATCAGCTACAATCCTTTTCCCTGTGCCTTCTGTAATAAAACTAATCTCAAAGTTGTTATGGTAGTGCCATGAACTCTTTTCCAGGTTGTCCTGAAAGATACCGATTGAAAAGGATTGATTCTCATTTAAACTGATTTGCTCGTATTTGGCCGACATGGTGATTAATATTGCACAATACTGGTAAATTATGTGAATATCGCATCAAACATAGTAAATATTGGCGTAGATTTCGCGCTTAAATCATTCTATTTTCGTAATATTAAAATGAAAAGAACAACTAAACACATATAACACATGAATGAATTAATTGCAAAACTTCTGGAGGCAGTTGAATTTGGGAAAATTGACCAGAAATCACCCTATCCGCCTCAGTTAAGAGGAATGGACGGTTCGCACGAACTGACCCAGCAAGCCCTGGAAGCAGGTGTAAATCCCCAGCGAATTCTTGAAGAAGCCCTGATTCCTGCCATGGGAAATGTTGGCAAGAAATTTTCTGAAAATAAAATTTTTGTTCCTCAGATGCTTATGTCGGCCAAGGCCATGGGTGCCTCCATGGTGCAATTGAAACCCTTCTTCGCCTCAGGCGCCATCAAATCAAAAGGAACTTTTATCATTGGAACTGTCAAAGGTGACCTCCACGACATCGGGAAAAACCTGGTTTCCATGATGGTGGAAGGTGGTGGCTGGACCATCGTTGACCTTGGTGTCGATGTTGGTTCAGACCGGTTTATCGAGGCATTGAAAAACAATCCGGGTGCGGTGGTTGGATTGTCGGCACTTCTCACAACGACCATGGTCAACATGGGTGAGATCGTTTCCGGAATCAAGGCACATGTACCTGATACCAAAGTCTTAATTGGCGGTGCACCTGTCAATGCGGATTTCTGCAGAAGCATCGGAGCCGATTTTTATGCCCCCGATCCGCAAAAAGCGGTTGAGTACCTGAATAGGCTGGCTTCCTAGATTAGGATTTACTGGATTTTTGCTTCAATTGATTACTTGATTTTTCAGGTTAATGGGATTTTTATAGCCTTTTTAAATTAAAAATATCTTTATTATTTGTGTGATATTGAGATAATTAAATTCTTAAAATAATCAAAAGCGATTTATTCTTACCAACATTCAACTTTATAATCCAGATCAATTAAAAAAACAAACAATATCAAAATGAAATACCCTTGAGACAACTTTCTCACCAATCGAAAATGAAAATGTGGGTATTCCAGGTGGCAACTAAAAAACAAATTATAAACACATGAAATACAAAAGTCTGGTCATTGACCAACCCGAAGAGCTAATGTTTGGCATTGCTCCCAAACCGGTAAAAACACCCCGCGGACTGGTTATCGGAGGCGGACAAGTGTATGCCGAACTCAATTTTACCCTGCCCATGATGAGCATCAACCACAGTACCCTCAAAGAGGTGAACGCCCACTACCGTGAAATTGCCGAAGGAGCATTGGAACGCGCAGTCCACCTGAATTCAAAAGGGGTTGTCCTCGAATTTGAGACGCTTCTGGAGATGACCAAAACTCCCGATATCGGAGTTGATATCGTGAAAATCATGAACGAAGTCTGTGAAAAATATTACCAACAACATGGACTAGCCTCTGAAATTCGCCTGACACCCAACGACTTGCGTGAATTTGAGCGACCAGCCAAACAACGAAGCTCGGCCTACCTTGAGCCAATGATGGAGTTGTTCGAGCGGGGCATGGTGGCTGGTGGTGATCTGTTGTCGATCGAAAGTACCGGGGGCAAAGAGGTTTCGGACGATGCCCTGATGATGTGCGATTTGAAAGGCGTCATGTTTGCGCTCTCCGTATTGGGGGTGAGGGATATGCAATTTCTGTGGCATAAAATCATTACACTGGCCAACAAGCATGGCAAAATCGCAGCCGGCGACTCTGCCTGCGGGTTTGCCAATACTGCCATGGTGCTGGCCGAGAAGAAATATATTCCGAAAGTATTTGCCGCGCTGGTTCGAGTCATCTCCGTGGTTCGCTCCATTGTAGCC
Source organism: Prolixibacteraceae bacterium (assembly GCA_036170635.1). GTDB lineage: Bacteria > Bacteroidota > Bacteroidia > Bacteroidales > Prolixibacteraceae > CAINVV01. Next base: position 12,089 of record JAVHPO010000172.1, read on the forward strand.
ATGGAGGAGGGTGCGGTAGGTCCTGATAAAGACTGCGGATACGAAGGCCCATTCCTAAAGGCCATTACAGGTATCCCCATTTCCATGGAAGGAAAAACTGCAGCATGCGCACACCTTAGCCCTATCGGAAATATCGCTTCGGCCTGCGCCGATTTGTGGAGCAACGAGTCGGTACAGAATATTAAACTCCTGTCGGGGATGGCTCCAACCGCCTACCTTGAGCAACTGGAATACGACGCCCGGCTCATGAATGAAGCGCTCCGAATGGGCAAAATGCACTGTCAGGTATTGCAGCAACTGCTGGTCGGATCGGATGTCTACACTGATCCCCAGGCATTGATACTCTCCCCCGAAAATGTCATCCGCATTTCGAAAGAGCTGATCAAAGGTGACTCCTATGTTGCCAATGCCCGGAACGGGGCGCTTGCTGCCCTCGACATCATCGAAGAGGCGCATCGCGCAGGACAACTCAGGCTTTCAGAGATGGAAACCGCCTATCTCCCGATTTTCCGTGATGATTTGAACAGTATTCCTGACAGCGAAAGCGACTTTATTGCCATGATGCTTCCGGTGCTGGATCCCGGTAAGTTTATTTTGGCGGAATATGGATTATAAATATTCGACAATGAAATTTTAAATCCTACCTTTTGGGTAAAAAAACTCACCACATAGGCACAATAGGTCACATTAGATTCTATGTGTTCTATTGTGCCTATGTGGTGAGTTTCTAAATTTACCGTATAAATAAGCTTTCAATACAAATTATAGGAACCCAACCTGGGATGATGGAACAAATTCCGGTACACATTATTTCCGGCTTTCTGGGAGCAGGGAAAACAACGATGATTATCAGGCTTCTCGGCAGAAAACCTGAAACCGAAAACTGGGCCATCATCATCAATGAATTCGGCAAGATCTCCATTGATGGCCAAACCCTCCAATCCAAATCCGCCGAAGGCTCCCTCTATGAAATTTCTGGGGGTTGTATTTGTTGCTCTGCCAAGGGCTATTTCGCGGAAAACCTGGATAAAATTGTCAGCGAAAGACGCTTCAGCCGGATCCTGATCGAGCCGAGCGGACTCGGTGGGATCGAACATATTACGGAGTTGGTTAAGCAACATCCTGACCTTCATCCAATGCCTGTTGCCTGCCTGGTGGATATTCAGATGACGCGTCATCCAAGGGTTAGAATGCTGCCAATTTTCAAGACACAAATTCAACAGGCAGACCTAATTCTATTCAGCAAAACTGAGCTGTTGTTTGAGCCGGAACGCGATGAACTGATTCACCAATTTTTACTGGATTTCCCTGAAAAGGACTATTCGATACTGCAAGAATTTGAAGAGAACTTCATCTCAGTAACCTCTTACAACACAAATGACAGTAAGATATCCACCTCAAAATATATGTTTGCTGGACCTTCCAACAAAAGCAAATACCAGGGGAATAGTCTGAAAATTTCGGGAAGCAAGGCCATTAACCAGGATTTATTGGCTCAATTTCTGAAAAACGAGCCATCCATTGTAAGGGCAAAAGGTTATATTTATACAGGAAATGAATGGATCCTTTTCAATTACACACTGTCTGGATTTTCTGAAGAAAGGTGCGGCCAGAGGACAGAAAATGAATTGGTTTTCATTTATGAAGACAATGATATTTTTGACAGTCAGGTCTTTATACATCAAATTGAATCTCTGGTAAACGAATAATATCCGGTATTGGGTCAAATGCTATTATTGAACTCCAGTTTGTGTTCAATAAAAATTGATTGTCTGCAAAATGCACCCGGCATTAACCAAAATAAATGAAGAAACATACCATCCTTCTGCATCCTCTTGGAAAAGAGCTGGCTGTCAATGACGAGACTCCGCTCATTGATGTTCTTCATGAGTATGGGGTTGAATTTCCCTGCGGAGGAAAGGGTACTTGTGGCAAGTGCCAGGTCAGGCTGATAGATGGAAAGATTGACGTAAATGAAGATCACAGACACAAACTGGAGTATTTTCAGCTTCCTTCCGACAGGCGTCTGGCTTGCATGAGCAACTGCACAGGCTCCATCACGCTTCAGGTAGAACAATACGAACACATTATTCTGGCGGATGAGACCGATTTTGATTTTTCACCTGAATTCGGAGTTGGTATCGCGATAGATCTGGGAACGACCACGCTTGTGACCCAATTGGTCGATTTAGCTACCGGAAAAGTTTTGGCCGTTGAGACGATGCTTAATCCTCAGGTGAAGTTTGGGGCTGATTTGATATCGAGAATCCAGGCCGGACTGGATGGTCATTTAACGGAAATGACGCTGCTGATTAGAAAATCGCTTGGCAGGATGATCCAGTTGATGCTGAAAAGTTGCCAACAACTTCCTGCTAAGGTGGTATTGGTTGGAAACACGGTGATGCAGAGAATATTCAGTGGCAAGGAGCTTGCACCACTCTCTTGCTACCCCTTTTTGGTGGAAGACCTGGGATTAATTGAATTTACTCCCGTTGAAATTGGTTGGGATTTTTTAAACGGCACCACAATTCAATTTTATCCTTCCATCGGAAGTTTTGTCGGGAGCGACATCCTCGCGGGTATCGCTGCAACGGGTCTGCACCGCAAAGAGCGATTCTCTGCTTTGATCGATCTGGGCACCAATGGGGAGATCGTGATAGGAAACAAGGATAAAATTATCTGCACCTCTACCGCAGCCGGACCTGCCTTTGAGGGAAGTAACCTATCCATGGGGATGCGGGCCGTTACCGGGGCTATCTCATCCATCCAGCTGATTGACAACAAGATGTTATCGTCAGTGATCGGGAATACAGCACCCAAAGGAATTTGCGGAAGCGCGCTGATCGATGCCATCGCCATCTTGCTGCAACAGGATTTGATCGGTATTTTTGGAGAGATAATTTCCGGAGAGCAGAGCATTCCAATCGTCGGTCCTATCCGGCTGACGCAGAAAGATGTCTACGAATTCTTACTGGCCAAAGCTGCAATCGCTGCAGGCATCACCATCCTGTCGAAAAACCTGGCCATAGAACCATCCGATATTCATGAAATCTATATTGCCGGAGGTTTCGGCAACTACATCAGGATAGAACACCTTCTTGCCACTGGAATGGTAGAAACCACAGAGGATAAAATTCACAAAATGGGAAATACGGCGCTGATCGGGGCTAAGATGTTTCTCTTTGGGAACGGAGAGCTTGCCCATGAAATTCTTGGTAAAACCAGCCATATCAACCTCGAAGGATTTCCTGAATTTCAGGATATTTACGTCAGTAAGATGATGTTGGGGTGAACATCTTTTCATTAA
>JAVHPO010000172.1:15495-18051 GCA_036170635.1 Prolixibacteraceae bacterium
ATGGTTCCCCAGGTTACCAACGAGATGCAGGCATTGCAGCTGTTGACAAAGATGGCTGTACCCAAATGGATTTTCATCGCTTTGCTCTGCTACATGACCGTTGTACCTGCTGTCACCTCCTGGTCGCTCATCCGGTGGAACGATTACCGTGGGATGATTGGCACTGTTGAGATTGGCGAAAACCTCTCCAATCACATGGCGCCCATCTCCATCGATAAAATACGCGTGGTTGATGAATCCCTGGCCAATCTGTTGGGAGATAAAGTTCTGGGAGCCCAGCCTGCACTGGGCAGTCAGGTACGGCTCGGGAAATTCATCATCCAGAAAGTCCGCAATAATCTCTATTGGGTGGCACCATTGCTGCATTCGGGCTTTTTCAAATGGAATAAAAACAGCGAAGGCACCAATGGCTATGTGATGGTCAATGCCTGTAACGAGCGGGATGTCAAACTGGTACAGGAGGTGAACGGTCACAAGGCAATGATCAAATACCAGCCAGAAGCCTATTTTGGCGATTTCCTGGAAAGACATCTCTATTTCAATGGATATTTCAATACCGGTCTGACGGATTATACTTTTGAAATAGACGATGATGGCGTTCCCTATTGGGTGGTTACCAAATACAAAAAAACGATTGGGTTTTACGGAGACAATGCGGATGGCGTAGTGGTTGTCAACACCGAGACAGGAAAATGCACTGAATATACGATTGACCAGGCGCCGATCTGGATTGACAGGATACAACCCGATAAATTTATTGAAGAACAGCTCAATGACTGGGGCAATTTCGTGAAGGGATTCTGGAATTTTTCCAACGAGAACAAACTTCAGGTTACTCAGAAACTATCCCTTGTTTACGGCGAAGACAACAGATCATACTGGTATACCGGCCTCACCTCAGTTGGCGCTGATGAAGCCACAGTTGGATTTGTATTGGTCGATACCCGTACCAAGAAAGCGATCTGGTACAAGCAAAGCGGAGCCACAGAATTTGCAGCTCAAAATTCGGCGATGGGCAAGGTGCAGGAAAAAAGGTACACCTCCTCCCTCCCGATCCCGTACAATATCAACAATATCCCAACCTATATGATGACACTGAAAGACAATGGCGGACTGGTCAAAATGTTTGCCATGGTGGCCATCGAGGATTATACAATTGTCGGGGTTGGCAACACGCTGGTTGAAACGCTGATGGCATATAAAAATGCTTACAACATGGCTGGCAACAAAATCAACCCCAAGAACGTCACCAAAAAGATGGTCTTGAAAACCGTGGTCAACAGGATCCAGTCGGATATCAAAAACGGCAACAGTTTCTACTATTTTACCGTAGCCGGAATGAACAACATCTTTATCGGCTCCTCCCAGATATCCAACGAGATGCCGGTGACGATGGCGGGCGACAGCATCCAGATCAGTTTCGACAACGACACCAGCGGGTTGATTGATATATCGGCATTTAAGAATACTAGTTTAGGTAAGAGATAAGAATGCAATTGAGCTGATTGCTGGATTAAACAAATGTTATTAAATTGCATCTGATTTTGCATAGAATATGATAGAAATAGCCAAGATAAATGAAATAGTAAACAGGATTGCCATAAAGTTCGATCCTGATAAGATTATTCTATTTGGTTCATATGCTGTCGGCAACCCGAATAATGATAGTGACCTGGATTTATTGATAATTAAGGATACGGATTTACCCCGACACAAAAGGAGCTTTGATATTCAAAAAGCCTTGATTGGTTCAATGGTACCAATGGATATTCTTGTTTATACAACCAAGGAATTTGAACAAGAGAAGAATGAGAAAAGCTCATTCTTGTCTTTAGCTATAAAGACTTCAAAAATTCTTTATGAGCGAGCTTAGCAAAAAAGTAATAGATTGGATTGACAAAGGGGATCATGATTTGGGTTCTGCAAAATTGATTTATTTGCATATTCCGGATTATTTCGATACAATAGCTTTCCATTGTCAGCAGGCGACAGAAAAATATCTAAAGGCCATTCTCACCTATTATTTGATTGAATTTCAACGTTCTCACAATTTGGTGTATTTACTCGACTTATTGACTCAAATGATTGACATAAAGGATGATGCATATGATAAAGCAATCATTTTGAATGGATTTAGTGTTCAAATTCGATATCCCGATAATACTATTCATTTGACTAAGGAAGAATTAGAAATTTCGATTAGAATTTCTCAGGAATTTAGAGATTTAGCAATTAATACAATCGGAATAAAGGAATAGTAGCATTATTTAAAATGGCACGAAAAATTACACATGCCGATTTACTCGGCCTAAAACGCTGGAATACACCCACAATTTACAATGGCTGGGAGCAGATTACCCGTCACAACAGTGCCCGCGATGGGTTTAACCTGGAGCCTGTCACCGATTACATGCCGCAGATGGGACCGATGGTAGGATATGCCGTCACGGTAGTAATTGAACCCTCCAATCCTGATCATCCAAAGGCAAATCCGGAGGGTTGGCAACAATACCGGGCTTACATGGCCTCAGTTCCCGGACCAAAAATTGTGGTGGT
>JAVHPO010000173.1:0-3843 GCA_036170635.1 Prolixibacteraceae bacterium
GGAAGGTTCAGAAATTGGGCAAACGGTTCTATTAAGAATCACGAATTATGACACTATCTGAAAGCCAAAGAAACGGCATCATCTACACTTTGTTGATCCACGGTGGCATTCTCATCTTTTTGATGATGCTCAAATTGTCGATTGATATGAAGTTCCAGACTGACGAAGGCTTATTGGTCGATTTTGGCTATTCCGAAACCGGGAAAGGAGAAGAGGAACCTTCGGCAGTCTATTCCAAAAATGACAACCTCTACAAACCACCTGTGCAGGCTTCGCAGGAAGCAACCAATACACCTGCCGTCAAACTCAAACAAGCTGACATAAAACCGGAAAACCTTCTAACACAGGAACATGAACCTTCGGTAGCACTGCATACTTCACCAAAAAGTGAGAAGAAAGTTGTAGAGAAGAAGAAGCCTGACCCCTCCATAGAAATTGCGAAGCAGCAAAAGCGCGAACAACTTGCTCAGCAGCAGGCAGAAGAACAGAAACTTCAGCAAAAACTGAAACAAGAACAAATGATCGGCAACATCAATTCAAGGGTGAAAAATGCCTTTGGGGGTGGCCTGACCGACAACGGATCAACCTCGAAAGGCGAAGGTATAACCTATGGACCCGGAAACCAGGGTGATCCCAACGGACAACCCGGTGTCAAACGGTACGGTCCGGGCGGAGGTACCGGAAATGGCGTTTCTTACAATCTTTCGGGCCGCTCGGCGCGTTCGATGCCCAAACCGGCCTATCCTGGTAACGAAGGTGGAATCGTAGTTGTCGAAGTGACCGTTGATAAATTGGGTAAAGTTACGGCTGTCCGTGGCGGTATATTCGGATCCACCTCCAGCGATCCTGACCTTGTCGAAGCTGCCACCAAAGCAGCCCGTGCAGCCAGGTTTAATGTGGATGACAATGCCCCAGCCTTCCAAAAGGGGACGATTACGTATCACTTCGTTTTGCAATAAGGATAAAGGATAAAGTTTAAAGGATAAAGTGAGGGACTCCGGAGATGGAAGCCTTTGTATTCCATTGTGTTTGCCTTTGCGACCTTTGTGTGAAATTTATTGTCGCATAAAAGAGATCATCCCCCTCCTTTCGGCCATCTATTTAATCCCAGCGTAACAAAACCTGCCCCTACACGTATCCCCCTTTATCCTTTAAACTTTATCCTTTATCCTTTTGATTTATTGATTACCTTTGCACCCAAATTAGTAAAATGCGAAAAATTAGAAACATAGCCATCATTGCCCACGTCGACCACGGTAAAACTACCCTGGTAGACAAGATGATCATGCATTCCAACATTTTCCGTTCCAACCAAAATCCGGGTGAATTAATCCTGGATTCCAACGATCTGGAGCGCGAAAGAGGGATCACCATCCTGGCAAAAAACGTATCGGTGGTGTACAAAGGAGTTAAGATTAACATCATTGATACCCCCGGTCACTCCGATTTTGGCGGAGAGGTTGAACGGGTGCTGAACATGGCCGACGGTGTGTTGCTGTTGGTTGATGCCTTTGAGGGGACCATGCCACAAACACGGTTTGTACTTCAAAAAGCGATCGAACTGGGATTAAAACCCATTGTCGTTGTCAACAAAGTCGACAAACCCAACTGCCGCCCCGACGTCGTTCACGAACAGGTATTTGAGTTGATGTACAGCCTCGATGCAACTGAAGAACAGCTTGATTTTCCTACCATTTATGGTTCAGCCAAACAAGGCTGGATGAGTACCGACTGGAAAAGTCCTTCCACTTCGATTGAGCCACTTTTTGATGCCATCCTCGAACATATTCCCGCTCCTCCCGAAAATGAAGGAACACCCCAGATGCTGATCACTTCGCTCGATTACTCCAAATACATCGGACGGATTGCGATAGGTCGAATTCACCGTGGTGAGCTCAAGGAAGGAATGAACGTTTCACTGGTCAAACGGGATGGAACCATCACCCGTTCCAAAATCAAAGAGTTGCATGTCTTCACCGGTTTGGGCCGCGAAAAAGTGGCCACTGCCCTCAACGGAGATATCTGTGCCCTGGTTGGCATCGATGATTTTGAAATCGGGGATACCATCTGTGACTACGAAAATCCCGAAGCGCTCGATCCCATTGATGTTGATGAGCCAACCATGAGCATGTTGTTCACCATCAACAATTCGCCTTTTTACGGCAAAGAGGGAAAATATGTCACCAGCCGCCACATCCACGAACGTCTGGAACGCGAGTTGGAGAAAAATCTGGCATTGCGTGTCGAACCAACCGACTCGGCCGATTCTTGGAATGTTAACGGTCGCGGTGTTCTGCATCTTTCCGTTTTGATCGAAACCATGCGTCGCGAGGGGTACGAACTACAGGTCGGACAACCTCAGGTTCTCTACAAAGAGATAGACGGAGAGCGCAATGAACCGATCGAACTACTTGATATTGACCTACCTGCCGAGATGGCCGGTACCGCCATTGACTTTGTCACTCGCCGCAAGGGTGAGATGATCAACATGGAGCACAAGGGAGACCGCACCCACCTCGAATTTCATATCCCTTCAAGGGGAATTATCGGTTTGCGTACCAATCTGCTCACCGCCACACAAGGCGAAGCCGTCATGTCGCACCGTTTCCTTCACTACGATAAATTCAAGGGACCGATAGAGACACGCCTGAATGGCTCATTGATCGCCATGGAAACCGGTACCGCATTTGCTTACTCTTTGGGTAAGCTTTCTGACAGGGGCCGTTACTTTATCGAGCCTCAGGATGAAATTTACGAAGGTCAGGTTTGCGGGGAAAACAACCGCGAAGGGGATATGGTGCTCAACCTGACGAAACCCAAGAAGCTCACCAACATGCGTGCTTCGGGATCGGACGATAAAATCCGACTAACCCCGGCCATCAAATTTAGTCTGGAGGAGGCGCTCGAATACATCCAAAAGGACGAATATGTTGAGGTCACCCCAAAATCCATCCGGCTGAGAAAGATCAAACTAAGCGAAATAGAGCGCAAGAGATCTTCAAAAACCGTCTAAAGTCCCTCCCCTACCGGGAAACCACCATATTGACAGACCCGATTCCTTAACAGGAGTCGGGTTTGTTGTTTTTCGGTATTTAAACGATGACCTTTCCGCTCTAAAAAAAATATTTTTCCAAAAATTTTAAAGAAAAATTACTTCGAAACACTCTTTCGTGAATTATTAAATAATTGACTATCTGATACATAAAAAATATTTTAAAAATTATGGTACTATGTCTTGCATAGTACCATAATAAATATATATATTTGTATCACCTACTTCAGTGTAATGGAAAGTACCTTACAGATACTTATTAATCAAAAAGTAGCACATTGCAATTTTGAAACAGTTTAATTGAACCAAAATGAACATTGACAATTCAAAGGCACAGATGAGGAAAGGTATCCTGGAGTATTGCATACTTCTGATCCTCTCCAAAAAACCGCTGTATGCTTCTGACATCATCAGCGAGTTGAAGGCAGCGCAAATGATTGTTGTGGAGGGTACACTCTACCCCTTGCTCACCCGGCTGAAAAACGACGGGTACCTTTCCTATCGTTGGGAAGAGTCGCTGCAGGGCCCGCCACGCAAATACTACGAACTGACACCGGTCGGTGCAACATTTTTGACAGAACTGGAAGTTTCCTGGGCTGAATTGGTAGAAGCAATTCAACAGTTGAAGGTGAATGATGAAGGGAAAAAGGATAAAGGATAAAGTTAAATGGATAAAGTAGGGGTAGCGTTAGTAGCTAACTGTCATGAGAATAGAAAAATATTAAAAAAATAGAACCTAAGATAAACAACAAGAAAATGAAAAAGACATTGACCATCAACCTGAGCGGATC
>JAVHPO010000174.1:0-3832 GCA_036170635.1 Prolixibacteraceae bacterium
GTATGTCCCTGGTTTTATGTTGTCAATAAGAAAGTGACCATCAAAATTGGTAACAGCACCAATACTTGTTCCGTCCAGGACAACCTGAGCTCCAACGAGGGTCTCTCTGGTTTTTTTGTCAAAAATGGTACCTTCAATACTGCCAATTGCAGCTAATACATTGCTGTTAAGAACCAGAACCAGGAGAAATCCAAACAATGCATTTTGAAAGATTCTTTGACTTGTTCGGTTCTTAATTAAGGTACGCGTATCTTCAAATTGTACTATTTTACCAACCAAATCTGCGGATGCTTTTGTAATCAGGATTCCGGTTTTTAACTTATTAACTAAAAAATTCATAAACACAGTATATCAATTCAATTTTTTTTGCAAAATTGCCTTAATACTGTTACAGAGTTGTTTCAAAAAAATTACACATTGGTTAAACTTATTTTATTGTATAAGATCATTCTTAATAATTTTGTCACAATATTGAAGCTGGTTTGTAACATTACAAGCATACTTTTGAGCAAGCGTTAGTTTCATAGATTTACCTAGATTTGGCTTTGACTAAACCCTTGAATGATTCCAATCGTTCAGGGTTTTTTCTTTGGTATTTATTGAGAAAGGGAATAATAACTATTATCCGACTTTTCCATTCCCATCTATCGACAAGAGTATTGTCATTTACAACGGTTGTCAGTTTGCTCCTTAGCAATGTGGATTTTCATCCTTTTTTCCAGACCTGAAGACTTATATATAAATGAAACAAAGATGTAACTGAATTGTATTCAATCAATAACAACTTTTATTGAAAATTTGCCTATTGGTATTAGCGGCGCAAATTATTCAAGCTTTTGCGTTCTGCCAACCATCTGAGAAGAATTGGTTCATAATTGATTTCATGAATTCAAACAATAAGGCAATGAATACGATAAAAAGAATGCTCATGATTATTCTATTGATTGTAATTGCAGTCAATCAGGCGAACACCAGCGAATCTAAACCTTTACCGGCAAAACAGCGTGAACTTAAAATTCTTACCTGGAACATCTACATGCTCCCCTTCTGTTCGCAGCTTCACCAAAATTGCAAAAGAGCCGGCGCTATCGCTCAGAAAATAGCCGGCTATAACAATGACATTATCGTATTCGAAGAAGCATTTGATTACCAGGCAAGGAAGGTACTGAGATCTCAGTTGAAGCAGGAATATCCTTTTATGTATGGTCCGGCAAACGATTCCAAATTTTCCTTCAAAACGAACAGTGGTATCTGGATACTCAGTAAAATTCCACTTCGTCAACTGGAGCAGATTGAATTTAAGAATCGTTTTGGTATCGATGCCTTCGCGCGAAAAGGTGCGGTTCTTTTCGAAGGTGAATGGCAGGGACAATCGTTTCAGCTTCTTGGTACCCATCTTCAGGCGAACAGCCCGGATAGTGTCCGAAGCGGTCAATGTAGAGAGATTGCAGACAAACTTCTGAAAAAATTTGCCAGACCGGAGATACCTCAAATTGTTTGTGGAGATTTTAACATCGAATTTGAGGATCAAGTGAGCTATAAAAACATGCTGACCCTTCTTGATGCTGAAAACGGAATCCTGCAGGGTGAGGTGCAGAGTTCCTATGATGAAATCGACAACAAGTTGGCGCAAAAGGAAAATGGAAGAAAGAGTTTGATTGATTATATACTGGTGCGAAATGCCAAAGCAATCAGGAATATTGTGCGACAGGTTTTTGTCCTGAAGGAGAGCAAAGAAGATATTTTTTCAGACCTTTCAGATCATTATGGTATTGAGGCCTTTGTACATTTTGACAATCCCTCTTCCCTTGCTCTTTCACTCCTTCATCAATAGTTGAAGAAAATTGTAATTGTCATCAACTTAAGTTTGATCTCATGTTAGGCTGGATACTACATAAACATTCCGATTTTTTGTCAAGTACAGGTTAGATATGAAATCTTTTGGGAGATAATTCTATTAATCCAGGGTGGACTTTTCTTTTGGAGTGCTTCCGGTACAGAATCGGTTGCATAAATTGTTTAGGTTGTTTTCTCTGATTATATTTGTGACCTGATATGCCAAAATAATTAATTTTGGCTTTTTTTATTTCAATGAGTTGTCAATGCGTCGTCTTGTTTTTTTAAAATATATGGCCGCTCTTGCAGCGATGTGGAAAATTAGTCCGGTAGTTGCCAAACAAATAGTGGAAGCTGAAATTTCCAGTCAAGATTTTGGAAATGATTTTTACTGGGGAGTTGCCACTTCTGCCTACCAGACTGAAGGCGCATGGAATGAAGATGGGAAAGGGGAATCAATATGGGATCGTTTCACAAGTCAGAAAGACAATATAAAAGATAGCTCTGATGGAAAAGTTGCCAATGATTTTTATCATCGTTACAAAAGTGATCTGAAGCTTTTAAAAGACCTTAGCTTTAAAAATTTCAGGTTTTCTTTTTCCTGGTCCAGAATTTTGCCGGATGGAACCGGAAAGATAAATGAGAGAGGTATTGACTTCTACGACAGAATGATTGATACCTGCCTTCATTTGGGCATTGAACCCTGGGCAATGCTTTACCATTGGGACTTACCCCAAAAACTGGAGGACAAGGGTGGCTGGACCAACCGGGACATAATTGGATGGTTTTCGGAATATACTGATTTGTGCTCCCGGAGATTTGGTGACCGCATTAAGCACTGGATGGTATTGAACGAGCCCGGCAGCTATACCACTCTTGGCTATCTTGCCGGCATTCATGCGCCTAACCGGATCGGTTTTGGTAATTACCTCTCATCCGTTCATCATACTTGTCTCTGCCAGGCTGAAGGTGGAAGAATCCTTCGGCAAAACATCCCCGACGGTCATATTGGGACCACGTTTTCCTGTTCCTATACTGAACCTGAAAAAGCAGCCCCATTTTATCAAAGTGCAGCCAAGAGGCTTGATGTGGTTTTCAACCGGTTGTTTATAGAACCATCCCTTGGCATGGGATATCCCTTTCAGGATTTGCCATTTCTTGAAAAAATGGAACAATACATTCAACCGGGTGATATGGAGAACCTTAAGTTTGAATTTGATTTTATCGGGTTACAGAATTATTTCAGGGTAATCACCAAACCATTCCCTATACCCTATTTGTGGGCCTTCCGTGTGAAACCTGAGCCGGATGCGGAAATAACGGAGATGGGCTGGGAGGTCAATCCTGAGGGTATGTACAAGATTATCAAACAGTTTTCCAAATATCCAGTCAAAGAAATAATCATTACCGAAAATGGAGCTGCCTTTCCTGATCAGCTTATCAATGGTAGGGTTTATGATCTACAACGTATCAACTTTTACAAACGCTACCTTCAGAATATTTTTCGGGCAAAAAATGAAGGGGTTAACGTCAGTGGCTATTTTGCCTGGACATTCATCGACAATTTTGAATGGGCGGAGGGATATCGGCCGCGGTTCGGACTTGTCTATAATGATTTTTCTACTCAGGAACGGATTATCAAAGATTCAGGATACTGGTTCCGGGATTTTTTAAAATAGCCAAAACGTAACCACTATTTCACTGTTTTGTAACCGATTCGTAATATAGTTGCCGTTAATTTGTTACGTGAAATACCGTAACTGATGGACAAAAAGCGAAGCGTTGAATTGGTTGTACTTTCCGATATACATTTGGGCACATCGGGTTGCCATGCCACAGAGTTGCTAAAGTATTTGAAAAGTATTCGTCCCAAAACGATTGTACTAAACGGGGATATCATCGATATCTGGCAATTTAACAAACGGTTCTTTCCAAAATCACATTTGAAAGTTGTCAAACACTTGATCGGGTTGGCCTCCGGTAGTAGCTCCATCTA
>JAVHPO010000175.1:0-17849 GCA_036170635.1 Prolixibacteraceae bacterium
TTGCCATGGACGTTGCCAAGATGACCATCATCTCCTCCGATCTTCAACTGATCTCCAAAGCCATCCGCTTATCCAAACTGACCGTCAATGCCATTCATCAGAACCTGTTTTGGGCCTTCTTTTACAATCTGATCGGTATTCCGATAGCGGCCGGAATCTTGTATCCAATATGGGGATTTATGCTCAATCCGATGATTGCAGGAGCCGCGATGGCATTGAGTTCAGTTTCGGTGGTAAGCAATAGTTTAAGGCTAAAAACACGGAAACTAATTTAACCATTGATCAATTTCAGCCTTTAGAGATTCATTGGAAATCGTCTGACCTTGTCTGAATTGTTCTCTCCCCTCCTCCACTCGGCTCATTTGATCATCAGAGAGAATATAGGTTTCATCAGCAACCTTTAATTCAATCATGTTTTTAATAGCATTTAGAAATGCTATATCCTCAATATGAGTCAGGTATTCAGTAATAGTTTGTCTTAATTCTAAAGTACTCATATCAAATCCTTTTTGCAAAGTTAAAGCATATTTTACTGAAGAGATAATTTTTCTCAACTAATTTTCACGAAAGTGTTCCAAATTGTTTTAGAGACACTTAACCTGTAAGAAGCTAGGTTTACTCCATAACAATCTCCTAAATCGCCAGGCCAAATTCTTCCTATTACTGTTATTCCACCACATACCTCCCCCTACCGCTCCCTATCAGATTATCTACCGACACACCGTTCACGGTAATCACCACAGGACCTTTGTGCTTCAGGTTGGGAAACTTGATTTTCACCGGTTCTTTTCCACCAAAGTATACTTCTGATTGCCAGAAAATGGTTGGTCGACTCTGTAGCAGTGGATTGCTCTCCAGTTCAACTTTGGAGGGATTGTAAAACTCGACGGATGGACGGTAAAGATTGATGGGTCGCAACATTTTGTCGTTACTGTTTTGCAGGTTCCATTTGGTGCGTACCCTGGCCAGATTTGGGTCAGAACTTCGTGTGTTGATGAAAATAACCCCTCCCTGTGCCGCCTCACCATACCGCACATACCCCATCCTGCTGTCCAGAATGGTGAGCGAAGTGACTTCACTTGGTGAGATGGTGTTGACCCTAGACCATCCCTGGTCGTAAAGGGGCATTCCATCCAGTACGATCAATGCTGGCAAAGGGCCATGCATAAATGAGATGGTAGACCTGAGGTAAATATTTGCTGTGGTAATACTATAGGGATAAACCAGTTTGCGGATGGCCGTCTCAAGTGTGGAGGAAGACCAAAGTGGCTCATAATCTAGACTCTTGACATTGTCTGCCTGGTAGATCCTCTCGTATTCATCCTTGTAGATCTTCTCAGTCTGGTGACCAATGATGGTCACCTCTGCAATTTCAATGGTCTTCTCTTCCATGGCAACGGGCTGTTCCGAGGCTGGGTTGTGGTATTCATGGACAGGGAGTAGCGGCTGCTGCAAATGCAATTTGTTGCTTTTGAAATATTGCTCGTTGTAGGGGATACTTAACATGGCTCCGGTGGCCTTGTTTTTGCTTTTGACATCCGGCATCATGATAACAGATCTTGTTATCCCCGATAGGGAATCCAACGGCAGCAAGATCTCTCCCGATTCATCGGTGACCAGATGTCGGGAAGAAGCGCCTTCGAGGGATACCAGATCGAGACTCCTCTCCCGTTTGTTCCTGCCTTCATAAAGCACTTTCAGTTTCAGCAGATCATAGTTAACTGGTTGGATGCTATCGGATTTCATCGGTTTGAAATCCCAGCTGATTTTACTCCAGCCATAAACCATCAAAAGAAGATCGCGCTCTGCATCAGAAAGATTTTCAAGGCCATAGGCCAAAATTCTCGGGGGCAGATTACCGGGAAAAACCGGATGATAATTGAAGGTGTATTCAATTCCGGGTGAAAACAACCTGGAGTCAATTCCTCTCACCGAGTCGGTTACCGCGATGGAAAAGAATCCTTCGGAAGGCTTCCCCACCCCGTCAGTGACCGATATGGATAGTTCCGTCTCTTCTCCGGGATGGGACACCTGAGTTCCGGGCTGTATGCTGAACTGCAAGTGTTTGTCACTGTTCAGGTAAATCAACCGCTCTGCCACCGGCTTCATCGTGGGATCAAACAAGGTGATGTTGGCGACTCCGGAAGGAAGTGAACCCGTATCCACAATGATTTGCTGCCTTTTGGTGAGGTTGACCTCCTGCGAGAAGAAACGGACCATGTTCAGCGTTCCTGTCACAATTACCTTCTCTCCGGTGTACATGCTTGATTGAATGTCAACCACCACCGATCTGTTTCCTGCCGGAGCAACTCCAAGGGAAAATCCGGTAATGGTAGGCTCTGGTAAAGGCCATCGCTTCTGCCCTGCGGCTCCTTTGGTCAATTCCACAAAGAGTCCGGATATGGCAGTGCAGCTAAAGCTTCCGGGACCGAAAGGACCTGACCGGATAGTGTCCAGTATGGAACCAAGGCTGTTTTTCAACAATCCCTCAATCGCTACAGCTTCTCCTTTTTCGTTGGTAGCATTGAAGCCAACCCGTTGTTCAATGCCGTGAATGAACGATCCGCCCTCCGGTAAAAAGCGCAAATCCAGATGAGCCACCTCCACCGGTACATTAACTTCTGCAGTTAGTGGTTTCTTACCAGGATTGTTTCCCGACTCTTTCACTAAGAGATCCACCTGGAATGCCTCAACGGGATTGTTGTTTTGCATCTGACTGGTGAAGGCTGCAAAATGGTATTTCCCCGGTTCTGCCTTTGCAGGGATGGTCATCCAGCCGGAGGTTGTGGAATTTTCGATTTTATAGCGTGAACTGTCTGCAAGTATCCGGCTGCTATTGAACAACAAGGCATACAAATGCACACTGGTGGTTCGGAAAACTGCGCTAAAACGATCCCTGACATAGGCCTGGAAAAAGATGGTATCCCCCGGTCTGTAAATATTTCTGTCAAGATGTACAAACAACTGGTCGCCGCAGGTAGAGTTATGTCCGGAGGTGAGGATGTTCTCAATGGAGGGAGCCGTCACCATTGTATCTGACTTAAATTTGGTGGTCGAATAGGAAAGAAAATCAAACGGCACCATATCGGCCATCCGTTCGCCGGCCATCTTCCCAGACCATGTAACAGAATATGGATTAGGGTAAAATCCATTTTGATAGACTGTCACTGTATCTGAAAATTCGAGTGCGGACTTGTACCGCTGGGGTAGAAAGCCAAAAAGGCCATTGTAAAGCTCAGCATGGGTATCGACGTAATTGACCAAAACCGGCTTGGAAGAATAGACCCTCATCTGTTTTTGGGTTCTGGAGAACCGGAGGTTCGTCTCACGGATGGGAGTGATTTTCACCGTATCTTTTCGTGATGGATCAAGTTCCGCTTGAAACAATTGAAATTTGGCCTGTTTCAGGGAGTCAGTATAGATCGATCTCAGCAGATGCAACCTTGAACCATAATAAGCCGACAACCTGTTGCGCACCCATTTTTTCATCTCTTTGGAACTACCATCCAAAGGTTGGAAGTAAGGGCTGCCGGTATATCTAAGCATTTCACTTTTTTCGTCAAATGAAAAGTCCGAAAGATCATAATGGATGAGGTAACCCAACGACTTGTTTTCAATCCGGAGGGATTTGAGGGATTGTCCTTTAAGCACATTGGTGTTCGGAACCCGATAAAGATAAAGATCCTCAGGATTAAGGATCCTGCAATTGAGGGAATTTATTGTTTCTCCAAGAAACAGCTTTGTGAAAATTGCATAATTTTTTTCGCGGTTCTTATCTTTGGATTTCACCGTCACTTCATCCAGCTGAATCAGATTTTCAGACATTTTGATGTTGATGGACAGATTTTTACCCTCCACATTAATCATTTGCGACTTTGTCGTGAAACCGAGACAAGATGAGATAAGTTCATAGACTCCCTCCTGTGGGATAGTAAGGGTATAAGCCCCATCCTTGTTGGTCATGGTGCCGATGGTGGTCTTCGACAAATAGACGGCGACAAAGGGAATGGTCTGATTCGCATCATCCGTAACAATGCCCTTTACAACGGTCTGTCCAAAAAGATTACCGACAAAATAGAGAAACAAGAGGGTGATTAAACCGGGAAGTTTCATGATGGTTGTTAAAAGATTGAAGGCGATTAGTAGAGCGAAAGGTAATAATTTAATTCTTGGAAGAGCAATTCTATTTAACATTTTTCAGAACCGCCTCCCATCTCTAAAAGTGGATCTAATCAAAATCCTGCCGTCGTCCCCTTCGTCCCAGTCGTCCCAGTCGTCCCAGTCTCTTCACTGTCTCCTCGCCTCATCTCTCATCCACATTTTCCCTCGAAAAAGCCAGCGTCTTACTCAGCGTGTTCCGGGCCAGTGATTGAATGGTTTCACCGGCCACCAATTGATTGATCTGGTCGCGGATCATGCCATATTGATGATGCAGCGGACAAGGATTGTTCTCATCACAATTTTTTAACCCAAAACCGCAACCAACAAAAAGCTCTTCACCTTCGATGGCAATAATTAGCTCTTTCAAAGGCAAATCTTTCTTCTCAGTTTCAATGTAAAACCCGCCACCTTTACCTTTCAAAGACTTCACAAATCCCTGCTTGGCGAGGCGCTGAAAAATCTTGGCCGTAAAAAAATAGGGAGCTTCGATCTCATGGGCTATCTCAGCTACACCGGGCCGGCGTTCCTTCAGATTTTGTAACTGAATGTAAACCATCCCTCTCAAAGCATATTCTGTCTCTTTTTTAAACACGGCCGATTGGTTTCTAAGTGAATCGAAGTTCAAAAATACAAAAAAATCAGATCTATTTTAAATATTAAAAGACCTTTTTGTCTTTTAATTAAATTGTTTTTATATTTGCAGTGAAAAATCTTGGAATAACAGTATTAAAAGGTACAAAATCATGGATAGGGCAACTCAAAATTTAGAAAACGACCATCAAAACATTTTAAAATTAATCGAAGCGATGGAGGCAATGACCAAAATTTCTGAACCGAATATTTCCCATCTGGAGGAGGTAGTCGCCCTGATCAAACAATTTGCCGATGGCCTTCATCATGCAAAAGAGGAGACCTTACTGTTCCCGCTTATGGCAGAGAAAGGCTTCTCCATGCAACAGGGACCGGTGGCCGTGATGCTGATGGATCACGACCAGGGCAGGGCATTTGTAAAGGGAATGGCAGAAAACATTCAAATGTACAAGAATGGAGTTTCCGATTCCCTACCACTAATATACGAAAATATGCTGGGTTATGCCGAATTATTGACCAGCCATATTGCCAAAGAGAACAATATACTTTTCCATATGGCTGATAATGTTTTTTCATTAGATAATCAACGATCCTTACTGGATCAGTTTCATTTGATTGATAAAGGATCTGTAAACGGCATCTCTGCTAAGGATTATATCGGCCGAATTGAAATTCTTACCGACATATATCTCTCACCAATTAATTAACAAATCATTCATTCATCAAAAATTCTTACTATGACACCTAAGAAACTATGGTTAGGCTTTATTGCTGTCATGACCATCTCTTTTGCCGTTTTGATCTACTACGGCATTGAGATCTACAGGGAAGCGCCTCCCATCCCTGATAAAGTAATAACATCGAATGGCACATTGCTTTTCACCGGACAGGACATTAAAGATGGCCAGAACGTATGGCAATCAATGGGCGGTCAGGAAATGGGTACAATCTGGGGGCATGGAGCCTACCAGGCGCCTGATTGGAGTGCCGACTGGTTGCACAAGGAGGCGCTCTTCATCCTGAACAACCTGGCTATTAAAACGACAGGAAAGCCTTACAACGAACAAACGGATGAGAACAAGGCTGCTTTAAAGATCACTTTGCAACGCGAATTAAGGAAAAACACCTACGATCCTCAAAGCAAAACCATCACCATTTCGAACGACAGGGCCGAGGCCATCGCATCAAACGGCAAATTTTACAGTGGATTGTTTACCAACGATCCGGCGTTGCTTAAGCTTCGGCAAGCATACAGCATTCCCGACAATGCCATCAAATCGCAGGAGCGGCTCAAACCACTCAGCGCATTTTTCTTCTGGACAGCCTGGGCCTGCGTCACTCAACGTGTTGGGCAAGATATCACTTACACGAACAACTGGCCTTCTGAAGAGCTGGTAGGCAACCACCCAACAGGAGCACTGTTATTATGGACCGGTTTCAGCGTGATCATGCTTTTGGCTGGAATCGGACTGATGGTGTTTTATTATGCCAGAAGACGGGAAGAGAGCGTGGATGAAATACCTACCAAATTTCCATTGAAAGAAGATAAACAAACGCCTTCGCAAAAGGCAACTGTTAAATACTTTTGGATCGTTTCGGCGCTGTTTCTGGTGCAGGTAGTCGCGGGGATTATTACCGCACATTATACCGTCGAAGGTCAGGCATTCTTTGGTTTTCCTCTGTCCCAATGGCTCCCCTACTCCATTTCCCGTACCTGGCACATACAAATAGCCATTTTCTGGATCGCCACCTCGTGGCTGGCTACCGGACTCTACTACGCTCCTGCCATTTCAGGTGTAGAACCCAAATATCAGAAATTGGGCGTAAACGTCCTTTTCCTGGCACTGCTTGTAATCGTCGTGGGTTCGTTGGCAGGCCAGTGGATGGGTATCATGCAAAAGCTGGGTTACATTCAAAATTTTTGGTTTGGACACCAGGGATACGAATATGTTGATCTTGGCCGCTTCTGGCAAATCTTTCTTTTCCTGGGACTCTTCATCTGGTTATTCCTGATGGGAAGAGCCATCTGGCCGGCACTGAAGGTCAAATCAGAAAGCCGCAACCTCTTAATTCTATTCCTAATCTCGTCCATCGCTATCGCAGCATTTTACGGAGCCGGACTGATGTGGGGCCGTCAAACGAACCTCGCGGTAGCGGAATATTGGCGCTGGTGGGTCGTTCACCTTTGGGTAGAAGGATTTTTTGAAGTCTTTGCGGCTGTGGTGACAGCTTTCCTTTTTGTCCGGATGCAAATCATCAAAGCAGCCACTGCAACTACGGCAGTCCTCTTTTCCACGATAGTATTCTTATCAGGTGGTATCCTGGGTACTTTCCACCACCTCTATTTTACCGGTACCCCGACTGCGGTGATGGCATTGGGCGCCACCTTCAGTGCTTTGGAAGTAGTGCCGTTGGTATTGATGGGCTTCGAAGCATACGACAATCTTAAATTGAACGGTAGCAACGAATGGATCAGAAAATACAAATGGGCTATCAACTGCTTTATCGCGGTAGCCTTCTGGAATCTGGTTGGCGCCGGTATCTTCGGTTTTCTGATCAATCCTCCGATCGCCCTTTATTACATGCAGGGGCTTAACACCACCGCTGTTCACGGACATGCTGCACTCTTTGGGGTTTATGGTATGCTCGGAATCGGATTGATGCTTTTTGTTCTGAGAGACATGGACAAAGAGGCAGTCTGGAACGAAAAATGGCTGAAATTTGCCTTCTGGAGCATCAACATCGGTTTGACTTCCATGATCCTATTCAGTCTTCTCCCGGTAGGTCTGGCACAAACACTGGCCAGCGTAAAGGAAGGATTGTGGTACGCCCGTTCGGCAGAATTTATGCAACAACCTTTTATCTTGACCTTCAAATGGCTCAGAATGATTGGGGATACAATGTTTGCCTTCGGAACAATCGCACTGGCATGGTTTATTTTCGGCCTCAAAACCGGGTGGTCCCTGAAAAAATAAGTGACTGCTCTTTGGTAACAAAAATTTCACATTCACTCCTCTTTCCTATTATTTTTTTACTTATCATTGCAGAAAGAAATAAACATGACAAAGATCAACTTCCATTTGGGCCATCACCATCTCTTGCCATAAGGTAAGCTGGAGTTGATCATTCTAAAAATATAGAACAATTCATTGGCAGGCTTACCTCAAAAGGTAAGCCTGCCTTCATTTAAACTACATGGAAACAACATTACGTATCGCCATTCAAACCAAAGGCCGGTTAAACGAAGAGTCATTGCTTCTACTCGAAGAGACAGGCATCAAGCTGATTGAAGGGAAAAGAAGACTGATCTCTTTGGCCAAAAATTTTCCACTCGAGATCCTTTATCTGCGCGATGATGATATTCCTCAGTGCGTTGCCGATGGGGTAGCCGACGTAGGCATCGTTGGTAAAAACGAGATGGACGAACAGAAAAAGGATGTGGAGGTTGTAAAATCCCTGGGATTCAGCAAATGTCGCTTATCGCTGGCAATTCCAAAAGATATTGATTATCAAGGTCTCACCTGGTTTAATGGGAAAAAAATTGCCACTTCCTACCCCACTATCCTGAAAGATTTCCTTGCTGAAAACTACATTCAATCAGATATTCACTTCATCGCCGGATCGGTAGAAATTGCACCCGGTATCGGACTGGCAGATGCCATCTTCGACATCGTAAGTTCAGGCAGTACGCTGGTCAGCAACAGGCTGAAGGAGGTACAGGTGGTAATGAAATCGGAAGCCGTCATGGTGGCCAATCCAAAACTTACCAAGGAGAAGCAAGCCATTCTGGATGAACTAATTTTCCGCATCGAATCGGTCGAAAACGGGCGGGGCAAGAAATACATCCTGCTGAATGCCCCGAACGAAAAATTGGAGCAGATCATCAAAGTGCTTCCGGGCATGACTTCACCAACACTTATGCCTCTGGCCAAACCAGGATGGAGTTCGTTGCACTCGGTTATTGCCGAATCCGAATTTTGGGAGGTCATCGGTAACCTGAAAAGAAACGGAGCTGAGGGAATCCTCGTATTACCAATAGAGAAAATGATCTTCTGATTATCGCCATGCAAACCTATCGTTATCCGCCAAAAGAGAGCTGGGGCCAGCTAACCGCGAGGGCTACCGCAGATTATGCAGCCAAACTTCCCGTGGTGGAAGAGGTAATGCAAAATATTCGCACCCGGGGCGATGCGGCAGTAATGGAATTTACGTCCAAATTTGATA
The DNA here is from genome assembly GCA_036170635.1 of Prolixibacteraceae bacterium. Taxonomy (GTDB): domain Bacteria; phylum Bacteroidota; class Bacteroidia; order Bacteroidales; family Prolixibacteraceae; genus CAINVV01. The sequence goes on from JAVHPO010000175.1 coordinate 8,977, forward strand.
AAATACTTTTGGAACAATTCCAGGTTTCACAACTCGAATTTACAAATGCGGAAAGCGAAATTGAAGCTGGTCTGGCAACTGCTATCCGCACTGCTGCGAACAATATCCGCACCTTTCACGAGGCTCAGAAAACAACTTTTCAAAAGGTAGAGACCCAACCGGGCGTAATTTGCTGGCAGAAAAATATGCCAGTCGAAAAGGTTGGACTCTATATTCCCGGGGGTTCTGCACCACTTTTTTCAACTGTTCTGATGCTCGCCCTGCCCGCGCTGATAGCCGGATGCAAAGAGGTAGTTCTTTGCACTCCACCTGATTCGTCAGGAAAGGTCCATCCTGCAATTTTATTTGCAGCAAGACTTTGTAACGTAACCAGAGTATTTAAGATCGGCGGGATACAGGCCATTGGAGCGATGGCTTATGGCACTGAAACTGTGCCGAAAGTGCACAAGATTTTCGGTCCGGGGAACTCCTGGGTGACCGCTGCCAAACAATATGTCTCCCTCAACACCTGCTCCATCGATATGCCTGCTGGTCCATCCGAGCTGGCAGTCGTTGCGGATGGCTCGGCCAATCCGGCTTTTGTCGCCTCCGATTTATTGTCTCAAGCCGAACACGGCCCCGACAGTCAGGTGCTTTTCGTCACAACAGAGGAGGCGTTACTCGAAAAAGTCTCGGCAGATCTTGCACTCCAGCTGAAACAACTTCCCCGGAAGGAGACAGCCACAGCGGCACTTGGTCACAGCAGGATGCTGCTCTTTGACTCCATGGAGATAGTCATGAAATTTATCAATGAATACGCGCCTGAACATCTGATTCTTCAAACTGCCGATGCACACAACCTGGCTGAAAAAGTTACAAGCGCGGGATCGGTATTTATTGGCCATTATACTCCCGAAAGCGCCGGCGACTACGCTTCAGGCACCAACCACACCCTGCCTACAAACGGCTGGGCACGCTCTGTAAGCGGATTGAACCTGGACAGCTTTTGTAAAAAAATTACTTACCAGGAAATCACCAAAGCGGGTTTACAGCAACTGGGACCGGTTATCGAGACCATGGCAGAAGCCGAACTGTTGCATGCGCATAAGAATGCCGTAACAATCCGAATCAAAAAGTAATGTGAAAATTGGAAAATAATGATATCGCATGAATTTTAGTTTACAAGATATTATCCGAAAGAACATTCGCAGCCTGCAACCGTACTCCAGCGCACGCGACGAGTACACCGGTGAGGCTTCGGTCTTTCTGGATGCCAACGAAAATCCATTCAATGCCCCATACAACCGCTATCCCGATCCACGGCAGCTGGCATTGAAAAATCAACTTGGCCGGATCAAAAAGGTCCCGTCAAATTGCATCTTCCTGGGCAACGGCAGCGACGAACCCATCGACTTGCTCTTCCGCGCCTTTTGCGAACCAGGTATCGATAATGTTGTATCCATCTCCCCTACTTACGGGATGTACCGTGTAGCGTCAGATATCAACAATATCGCCTACCGGGAAGTGCTTCTGGAGGAAGATTTCAGTCTCAAGGCGGATAAGATTCTTGCAGCTACGGATTCAGAAACCAAAATGATTTTCTTGTGTTCGCCCAATAATCCTACCGGGAATGCACTGAACCAAACCGAAGTGGTTAAAATCATCAGCGAATTCAGTGGATTGGTCGTTTTGGATGAAGCCTACATCGATTTTTGTCCGGAGAAAACACTATTGGCCAATCTTGAGCAATATCCGAACCTCGTCATTTTGCAGACCCTCTCGAAAGCCTGGGGACTTGCAGCCATCCGGTTGGGCATGGCCTTTGCCTCCCCTGAAATCATTGCCATTCTCAGCAAAATAAAATATCCCTACAACATCAACCTGCTTACCCAGGAAAAAGCATTGGAATTGCTCCAATCTGAAAAACAAAAGGCAAAATGGGTGGGGACCATTCTTCAGCAAAAAGCCATTCTGGCAAAGGAATTGGTAAAACTGCCAATCGTGCTGAAGCTTTTCCCCAGCGATGCCAACTTCATCCTGGTAAGAACAACCGCGGCCAAAATGATTTACCAGGAATTGGTAGAGCGGCAAATTATTGTTCGCGACCGATCCAAAGTCGCCTTATGTGGCGAATCATTGAGGATTACTGTTGGTACAGCAGCAGAAAATGGATTACTGATTAAAGCTTTAAGAGAAATTTGGTCAAATTGGATAATTCAATGAAAATGAGGATAAATCTGAATCTAATTATTTCACCACAATAGGCACATAGTTCACATAGAACCTATTGTGAACTATGTGCCTATTGTGGTGAATTCCATAAATCGAAAGTTCTTCAAAACGAAAGTCAATGAAAAAAGTACTTTTTATCGACCGCGACGGCACCCTGATCATCGAACCACCAGAGGATTTTCAGGTCGACAGCCTCGAAAAGCTTGAGTTTCTCCCGGGCGTATTCAGAAATTTATATGCCATCAGTAAACATTTCAACTACGAACTGGTCATGGTTTCCAATCAGGATGGTATGGGCACAGCGGATTATCCTGAAGAGAATTTTCACCTGGTTCAGGGGAAGGTACTGAAAGCTTTTGAGAACGAAGGGGTAACCTTCAAAAAGATTTTCATTGATTGTTCTTTCCCTGAGGATGATGCTCCCACCCGAAAACCGGAGATTGGCCTTTTGCAGGAATACTTGGATGGTTCGTACGATATGGCCAACTCTTTTGTCATTGGCGACAGGCTCACCGATGTGCAAATGGCCAAGAACCTGGGTTCGAAAGCGATCTATTTCGCTCCTGAATCAAGAGCCGATGATCTGATCGACAGCAACCTATCTTCCTCCTGCGCCATGGTTACCGAAAGCTGGGAGGAGATATTCATCTTCCTCTCGGAGCTGGAGCGCAAGGCATCCGTCAAGAGAGAGACCAAAGAGACCAACATATTTGTGGAGATCAACCTGGCAGGCAAAGGGATTGGCAGGATTTCGACCGGACTGCATTTTTTTGACCACATGCTGCAGCAAATCTCCACACATTCGGGTTGCGATCTGACGGTTCAGGTTATCGGTGACCTTGAAGTTGACGAACATCATACGGTAGAAGATACTGCCATCGCACTGGGCGAAGTGATTCATAAAGCCCTGGGCAACAAGCGCGGTATTGAACGATACGGCTATTGTTTGCCGATGGATGACTGTCTGGCACAGGTTGCTATTGATTTTGGGGGAAGACCCTGGCTGGTGTGGGAAGCTGAATTTCAGCGCGAATATGTGGGAGATGTGCCAACTGAACTCTTTCATCATTTCTTCAAGTCGTTCTCCGATGCCGCCCGTTGCAATCTGAACATCTGGGCTGAAGGCACAAACGAACACCATAAAATCGAGGGAATTTTCAAGGCATTTGCCCGTTCCATAAAAATGGCAGTGAGAAAAGACCCTTACCAGAATACGCTGCCAAGTTCAAAAGGCACACTATGAGGGAAAGAGGGGGAGACAGGGGGACTGGGAGAAGGGGCGAATGCGACTCCCGAAAATCGAAAATCTAAAATTGAAAATCCGAAATTAATAAATATGTATACTCCATCAACCAAAGAAACTGCGATCCTATTGATTCACTGTCCTGATCAAAAGGGGATATTGGCTGCAGTCACCTCGTTTCTCAATGAAAACAGGGGTAACATTATCTATCTCGATCAGAATGTCGATCGTGCTGAGTCCATCTTTTTCATGCGGGTTGAGTGGGAACTCGACCTGTTCTCCATTCCAAAGGAGAAGATTGCCGACTATTTCGAGACCCTTTTCGCTAAAAAATATGACCTCCGTTTTACGCTTCATTTTCCCAGCGAACGTCCTAGGATGGCTCTTTTTGTTTCCAAGATGTCGCACTGTCTGTTCGATATTCTCTCCCGCCAAATGGCAGGGGAATGGGAAGTGGATATCCCAATAATCATCAGTAACCACAACGATCTTAAACCCGTCGCCGACAAATTTGGCATAGACTTTTACTGTTTTGCGAAAAACGGCTCCAACAAAGAGGAGCAGGAGGCCAAAGAGATCGCACTGCTGAAGGAAAAGCAAATCGATTTTATTGTGCTGGGCCGGTACATGCAGGTGCTGAGTGACAAATTTGTATCGCAATTCCCAAACCGGATCATCAACATCCACCACTCTTTCCTTCCTGCATTTGCAGGTGCCAAGCCCTATCATGCCGCCCATGAGCGTGGCGTAAAAATCATTGGGGCCACCAGCCATTATGTAACAACTGATCTGGATGCAGGTCCCATCATTGCCCAGGATGTGGTGCGCATCTCGCACGTCGACAGCATCGAGAATCTGGTACGCAAAGGCCGTGACCTCGAAAAAATCGTACTAAGCGAGGCAGTCTACAAACACCTTCAACGCAAGATTCTGGTTTTTAACAATAGAACCATAATTTTTAATTAAAGATTACAAATTACAGATTAAAAATCATATGAAAAAATTAACTTATCCGTTTTTAATCACCGTTTCCCTGTTTCTCGTTTCACTCTCCTTATTCTCCCAAATTCCTGTTAAGCAGGTACCGGCCGATTATGGGTATATCGTCAAAATTGGAGACAACGTTCCGGAGTTCTCAACCACCCTTATTAACGGAAAAACCTTTTCCAACGCCGACTTCAAAGGCAAAGTGGTGATGCTGCAATTTACAGCCAGCTGGTGTAGCGTATGCCGGAAAGAGATGCCCTTCATCGAAAGGGACATCTGGCAAAAGAACAAGAACAACAAAAACTTTGTACTGGTTGGAGTTGACCTGGATGAACCTTTGGAAAAGGTATCAACCTTTCAGAAAGATATCAAAGTAACCTACCCGATGGCCCTGGATCCGGGTGGCAAAATCTTTGGACTTATCGCCGAGAAAAAGGCCGGGGTAACCCGCAACATCATCCTCGACAAAACAGGCAAAATCGTCTACCTGACACGTCTGTACAAAGAGGATGAATTTGCTGAAATGGTAAAAGTCATTGAAATGTTGCTAAAGTAAAAAATATGACACAGAGTTTCACAGAGAAGCACAGAGTTACACAGAGAGCATTGAAAATAGATTTTATATAATTTTTTCTCTGTGAAACTCTGTGCTACCTCCTGGTGTTCCTCTGTGTAACATTTAATATACTCACAATTCTTGCATGAAAGTCGCTATCATAAAATACAACGCCGGAAACATCCAGTCGGTCGATTATGCCTTGAAAAGACTCGGCGTTGAAGCCTTTGTAACGGCCGACCCACTGGAGATCCGGGCAGCCGACAGGGTCATCTTCCCCGGTGTAGGCGAGGCCTCAACAACCATGGCCTACCTGCGTAAACATCATCTCGATGAACTCATCATCGATCTGAAGCAACCGGTATTGGGCATCTGCCTGGGCCTGCAACTGATGTGCCGCCATTCCGAGGAGAACGACACAGATTGCCTGGGGATCTTTGATGAGACAGTCAAAAAATTTGTGCTTCAGCCGGATTTGCTACCATCCATGAAGATCCCGCATATGGGCTGGAATACCATCTCCGGATTAAAAAGCGACCTCTTTGATCCCTCACTGGAGGAACAACATATCTATTTTGTCAACTCCTATTATGCCACCATTGGCGCCAATACTGCTGCCACTTGCAACTATCCGACACCATTCAGCGCAGCGCTTCAAAAGAACAATTTCTTCGCGCTTCAGTTCCATCCGGAGAAGAGCGGAACAGTAGGGGCAAAAATCCTGGAGAACTTTCTTCAATTACGAAACGATTCGATTTTTTAACACAGAGGATAATTTCCTATAAATCAAATTACTCTGTGTAAGTTTTTAACAATTTTAAATCTAGTAATGAGCATCGAAATAATACCTGCAATAGATATTATTGACGGGAAATGTGTAAGGCTTAGTCAGGGTGACTACAGCCGCAAAACCATTTACAACGAAGATCCCCTGGAAGTAGCCAAGATGTTTGAAGCTTACGGCCTACAACGCTTGCACCTGGTTGATCTTGACGGAGCAAAGGTCCATCACATTGTCAACCACAAAGTGCTTGAGCGAATTGCCTTGAACACCACGCTTATCATCGATTTTGGCGGCGGAATCAAAAGCGACAGGGACCTCGATATCGCCTTTGAAGCAGGCGCAGATATGATCACAGGCGGCAGCATTGCTGTCAAGGGCCCAGCCGTAATGCACAGGTGGATTGAGACCTATGGCTCAGAAAGAATCATTCTGGGGGCAGATGTCTCAGATAGAAAAATCGTGGTCAGCGGCTGGACCGAAGACAGCGGTATCGACCTCTTCAGCTTTATTGGTGGATGGATGGTAAAGGGAATCGACAAAGTCATCAGCACGGATATCAGCCGCGACGGGATGCTCACCGGACCATCCATTGAACTTTATAAAGAGATATTGCAGCGCAACCCGGGAATATACCTGATCGCCAGCGGTGGAGTGGGTTCGGCACAGGACATTATCGATTTGGAGAAGATCGGCGTTCCTGCCGTTATCGTTGGAAAAGCCATCTACGAAGGAAAAATATCGCTGGAGGAGATCGGCAGAATCAATACCGTTAATTTGTCGTAAATTTTACACAGAGATTTTATCTCTCAAAAATAAAACTACGAATGGCTTTGAAATTGTAGGCCGATCAATGTAACAGATGAGGAATTGCAGAGAGGCACAGAGAGAAAAATCGCTTGCGATTTTTAAGCTCGGTGAACTCAGTTTTTTTCCTCTAAAATTTATGTACAAGAAAAAAATTCAATGTTCACTCTACTTACGATTAATAGACAATTAGTCTCTGTGTAAAAAAAAATATTATAAAATGCTTAGTAAACGCATCATACCCTGCCTCGATATCCGCAATGGAGAGACCGTGAAGGGCATTAATTTTGTGAACATCCGCGAGGTAGGCGACCCTGTTGAACTGGGGAAACGTTATTCGGAACAGGGTGCCGATGAACTGGTCTTCCTCGATATCACCGCCACTCACGAAGGTCGCAAAACCTTTGTGGAGTTGGTCAAACGCATCGCCTTCAACCTCAACATCCCCTTCACCGTTGGAGGCGGAATCAGTGAATTAAAAGATGCGGATGCCCTGCTTGCTGCCGGTGCGGATAAAATCTCCATCAATTCGTCGGCCATTAAAAATCCAAAACTCATCGATGATCTGGCCCTTCACTTTGGCAGTCAGTTTGTCGTAGTTGCCATCGATGCAAAAGAGGAGAACAACCATTGGGAAGCCACCATACACGGGGGTCGGATCCCTACCGGGAAAGAGCTCTTCTCATGGGCCAAGGAAGCCGAAAACCGGGGCGCCGGCGAAATCCTCTTCACCTCCATGAACCACGACGGAACGAAAAACGGGTTTGCCAACGAAGCCCTGGCAAAAATGTCGGATCTGCTCTCCATTCCACTGATTGCCTCCGGCGGAGCCGGTACAATGGAACATTTCTCCGATCTTTTCAAATACGGAAAGGCCGATGCCGGACTCGCTGCCAGCATTTTCCACTTCGGTGAGATCACAATACCGGATTTAAAGAACTATCTTCGCAATGCTGGTATCAGTATCAGGTAACCACATGCACAGATTGAAAAGAAGACTGGGGGACTATGCGACTGGGAGACTGGGAGAGAGCAACTTGCATGTAAACCTCAATATATTGACACCAATAATGATAATCTGTAATTTGTAATCTTTAATTTGTAATTTGTAATTCACAACAATGGATATTAATTTCAACAAAGAAGCCTCCGGCCTGATACCTGCCATCATCCAGGATCAGCACACAAACAAGGTTTTGATGCTTGGGTTCATGAACAGGGAAGCCTATGACAAAACTGTTCAAACCGGTCAGGCAACCTTTTTCAGCCGTACCCGGAAACGCCTCTGGACCAAAGGGGAAGAGTCCGGCAATTTCCTGAATGTGGTCTCCATTACTGCCGATTGCGATCAGGATACACTGCTGATTAAAGCGATCCCGGTAGGTCCCGTTTGCCATACAGGAGCAGACACCTGTTGGGATGAGTCCAACGCGACAGATGACTTCTACTTTTTGAAAACCTTGCAAGATTTCATTGCAAAACGCAAGAAGGAGATGCCGGCAGGCTCTTATACCACCTCTCTATTTAATTCAGGCACAGCCAAAATTGCCCAGAAAGTAGGGGAAGAAGCGGTTGAAACAGTCATTGAAGCCATGGCCAACAACGACGAACGACTGATCTACGAAGCATCGGATCTGCTCTACCATCTGATGGTACTGCTTTCGCACAAAGGGTTATCCATATCAGATTTGGCGATAGAACTGAAGAAAAGGCATAAGTAGAAATGGAAAAATGTACTGATTTGAAAATGTGAAAATGAAAAGAAATATTACCACAATAGACACATTAGGACACATTAGGTTCTATTGTGAACTATGTGCCTAATGTGGTGTTTCCCTAAATCGAAAATCCAAATTTATGATTCATAAAATTTCGCTCCTAATCTTACTATCGGTAGCCTTATTTACCTCAACTATGGCTGCAGATCCTGTAATTTCATCCATGGATAAGGCCATCATCAAGAATAAACTGGATAAATTTTCAAAAGAGCGTTCGCTGCCAATGGGCGATCTGGTCCTTAAAATTGGTCTGGATTTTCTAAACACTCCCTATGTCGGAAAAACCCTCGACAAATCCAAAGAGGAGAAACTTGTCATCAACCTCCATCAATTGGATTGCACCACTTTCGCCGAAAACTGTCTGGCCCTTGCCAGGACTGTTAAGAGCGATAAGCCTTCTGTTGCCAGGTTTTGCGCTGAACTGGAGGGTATCCGTTACCGTGGAGGTAAAATGGATGGTTATGCCAGCCGTTTGCACTATTTCAGCGAATGGATCGCCGACAATGAAAA